>JASHSH010000072.1 GCA_030040955.1 Rhodospirillales bacterium | reverse complement strand
CGATGAGGTCGCAGACCGCGACGATGGACCCTCCGGGCGCCTGGACGATCGAGCGCAAATGATGCCCGGCGACGCGGCCGCAGCCGATCAACGCCACCCGCACGTCGCGCTTGCTCCCGTCAGGCATGCACGCGTCCCTTCACGGCCGCCGCGATCGCGTCGATCACCGGGCGGAACAGCTCCGGCGTGGTCGAGGAAAAGCGGCTGAACCCCTTCAGGCAGGGCTCCGCGAAATCGCGGCGGTAGTAGCAGATGTCGGCCAGCGCCGCGTGCACGGCCTCGGCATGCACGCCGAACGCGACATGCATGAAATTGCCCTTGCCCCTCAGCACGCGCAGCCCGAGGCGCTCCATCGCGTCGAGAAACGCGGCCTTGCCCGCTTCGAGCCGGGCGACCGACTCGGCCATCTCGCGGGTGTGGTCGAGCATCGCCTCGAAGGCAGCCACGGCGACGGTGCTGCATTCGTACATCGGCCGCACCTTGTGCAGATACGCGGCCATCTCGGGCGAGGCGACCGCGTAGCCGATGCGCAGGCCGGCCATGCCCCAAGCCTTGGCGGTGGTGCGCGCCACGACCAGATGCGGGAATTCCGCGATCAGCGAAACCGCGCTCGCATCGCTGAACGGATGATAGGCCTCGTCGACCAGCATGACCGCGCCGGCCTCGCCCGCGGCCGCGATAACGTCGCGCAGCTCGTCGGGAGGCAGCACCGTTCCGGTCGGGCTGTCCGGGTTGGGCAGGCAGATCAGGCGCGGGCGATGCGCCGCGATCGCCTCGACGATCTCGGCCCCTTCCAGCACCGGCCCCCGGTTCGACGGGCGATAGGTCAGCTGCACGACTTTGGCGCCGTACATGCGGGAATAGACCGGATACATGGCGAAGGTCGGGGCCGTGATCATCACCGTCTCGCCCGGCGCGACATAGGCCTCGAACACCGAGCGGATCGCGCCGTCGGAGCCGGCGGTGAGCACCAGGCAGCGCGGATCGACGCCCACCCAGCGGCCGAGCTTGCGGTACAGCGCGCCGCTGTCCGGGTAGCTCGCCAGCGCCTGCGGATCGATCTCCGCCATCACGCGGGATACCAGCGCGAGTTGCGCCGGGTCGCGGTTCTCGTTCTTGTCGAGCCAGAGCAGGCGCGGATCGCGCCCCGAATCCTGCAACCGGTCGGGACGCGTCAGCGCCGGGTCGGCGATGGCGGGCCGCGGAGTGGGCACCATGGACGGGCTATGCCTTGCGCGCCGGACTCAGTCGGTCCGGACATCCATGAGGGAATCGAGGACGCAGTGGCAGATGCAGCTGTGCAGCAACTCGACATAGCCATATTCGGCGGCCGGAACGTAGAAGTTCAGGTCGCCGCCGCCGCGCAGCGGATTGTCCGCGCCGAAGCCGCTCAGCGTCACCACCTTGGCGTCGCGCTTGCGCGCCGCCGCCACGCCCTTGAGGATGTTGGCCGACTTGCCCGAGCTGCTGATCGCCACCAGCGTGTCGGCCGCCCGCCCGTTCTGTTCGATCTGGAAAGCGAATACGTTCTCGTAGCCGAGATCGTTGCTCAGGCAGGTAAGGAACATCGGGTCGTTGAACGCGGCGGCGGGAACGCCGCCGTTCTTGCTGAAATCGACCGCCATATGCGAGGCGATCGAGGCGCTGCCGCCATTGCCGATGAACATCAGCCGCCCACCGGCGTCGCGGCTTTCCCGGCACATCTGCGCGAAGCGCTCGACCGCGGAGTTGAGCTCCTGGGCCACCCCGTGCGCATCGGTCGCCGAGATGGCGCGCGCCACCCGGTCCAGCGTGGCAAAATAGCGCGTCGCATAATTCCGGTGCTCGAACGTCATCGACTACCCCCAGATCCTGCCCGCTGGCCCGGTTCGGCCGCCCTTCGGACAGGGGTGCAAAATAGGCACTCTGGCTTGGCCTTGCAACAACCGGGTCCGGGCCGGGACGCGCCGGCGGCCCGGGCGGTCACAGCAGGCTGAGCTGGTCGCCTGGGCGCGGCGGCGGGCGGAACTGCGAGGTATCGAGCGACCAGTGCGATTCGAAGCCCAGCTTCTTGTAGAGCAGGTCGAAGCGCTTGCGCACGAGCGCGGCGAATTCGCCCTGGCCGCCCATGCGGCGCCCGAACTGCGAGTCGCTCAGCTTGCCGTCCCGGCTTTGGCGGATGAGCGAAAGCACGTGGCGCGCCTTGTTCGGGTGATGCGTCTCCAACCAATCCGAGAACAGCGCCTTCACCTCGAGCGGCAGGCGCAGGAAGGTGTAGGCCGCGTGCGTGGCGCCGGCCTCGCGCGCCGCCGCCATGATCCGCTCCATCTCGTGGTCGTTGAGGAATGGGATGATGGGGGCGACCATCACGGTCACCGGGATGCCGGCTTGCGACAGCAGGCGGATCGCCTCCAGCCGCTTAGCCGGCGTGGCGGCGCGCGGCTCCATGGTGCGGCATAGATCGCGCTCCAGCGTGGTGACGCTCACCCCCACCGCCGCCAATCGCCGCTCGGCCATCGGCGCAAGGATGTCGATGTCGCGGGTCACCAGATGGCCCTTGGTGGTGATGCCGACCGGCTGATGGAACGCTTCCATCACGCCCAGGCATTCGCGCATGATGCCGAGCTTGTTCTCGGCCGGCTGATAGGGGTCGGTGTTCGTGCCCACCGCGAGCAGCTCGCAGCGATAGCTCGGCTTGCGCAATTCGGCATCCAGCAGCGCCGCCGCGTTGGGCCGCGCGATGATCCGGGTCTCGAAATCCAAGCCCGGCGAGAAGCCGAGATAGGCGTGCGTCGGCCGCGCGTAGCAATAGATGCAGCCATGCTCGCAGCCGCGATACGGGTTGATCGACTGGTTGAACCCGATATCGGGCGAATCATTGTGCGCGATGATGCTCTTGGCCGGCTCGACGGTGACCGTGGTGCGCGGATCGGGCGCGAGATCGGCGTCGGGGTCCGGCCAACCATCGTCGAACGGCACCGTCTCCTGCGCGTCGAAGCGCGGCTTTGGATTGCTGCCCGTCCCCCGGGCGCGCGGCAAATCGCTTCTGTCCATGTACCAGACTAGGCGCGAGGCAGGAACAAAGCAAGAACTTCGTGCAATTCGCCGGTCGTCCGGCAATGCGCCGCGTCACCCGCTTCGGTAGAGTGAGGGCGAATTCGACAGATCGGAGGTCCGCCATGCCCGTCTTTCGGCTTCCCCTTTCGGGCAACGTAACCCAGTCGATCAATCCCTGGACCTTTTCCTTCAACCCGGTCGGCAGCCAGTTCGGACTGGTCAATATCGAGCTTGGACAATCGGCCGATCCCGGGGTGGAGGAGGAGGTGCTCAGCGACGTCGCAAGCTACGGCAGGCAGCTCGGCCGGATCGAGGACGCGCTCGCCGTGCTGATCGCGCATTTCGACTCCAAGCGGAAGCTGAACAAGCAGGAGGAGCGGGCGCTGGCCGAATTCGGATCGCTGGTCGACAAGGTGGCCGAGATCAAGAAGCGGCACGCGAAGGCGGCGCCGCGCTAGGTCTCGTCCGCATCCGGCGCGAGGCGCTTGATCTCCTTCTCGAGATCGATACGCCGGGATTCGCACACGATCGCCAGGC
>JASHSH010000071.1 GCA_030040955.1 Rhodospirillales bacterium | reverse complement strand
ATCATGGAGATGATCCCGCACCGCTATCCTTTCCTGATGGTGGACAAGGTGATCGACGTGGTGCCGGCCGAGGGCGCGACCGGCGTCAAGAATGTCACGGCTTCCGAGCCGCACTTCCAGGGGCATTTCCCCGAGAAGCCGATCATGCCGGGCGTGCTGATCATCGAATCGATGGCGCAGACCGCCGCCGTCCTGGTGGTGTTCACGCTGGGTCCCAGCGCGGAGGGCAAGCTGGTCTATTTCATGAGCGTCGACAATGCCCGCTTCCGCCGCCCGGTGGTGCCGGGCGACACGCTGCATGTGCGGGTGACCAAGCAGCGGCGGCGCGGCAATGTCTGGAAGTTCGCCTGCGAGGCGAAGGTCGGCGCCAAGCTGGTGGCCGAGGCGACCATCGCGGCGATGATCATGGACAGCTGAGCCGGATGGCGGACATCCATTCGACCGCGATCGTCGATCCGCGCGCGACCGTCGCCGCCTCGGCCTTCGTCGGGCCCTATTGCGTGGTCGGCGCCGAGGTCACGCTGGGCGACGGCGTGCGGCTGGTCGCCCATGTCGTGGTCGCCGGCATCACCAGCCTGGGCGAGGGCACCATTGTCTATCCCTTCGCCTCCATCGGGCAGAGGCCGCAGGACCTGAAATACAAGGGCGAGCCGAGCCGGCTCGAAATCGGCCGCAACAACCAGATCCGCGAGCATGTCACCATGAACCCCGGCACCGAGGGCGGCGGCATGGTGACCCGGGTCGGCAACGGCGGCCTGTTCATGGCCGGCGCGCATGTCGCGCACGACTGCCAGATCGGCAACGGCGTGATCATGGTCAACAACGCCACCCTCGGCGGCCATGTCACGGTCGGCGACTATGCGGTGCTGGGCGGACTCTCCGCCGTGCACCAATTCGTGCGCATCGGCCGCCACGTCATGGTGGGCGGGATGACCGGGGTCGAGAACGACGTGATCCCGTACGCCACCGTCACCGGCAATCGCGCGCATCTGTCCGGACTCAACCTGGTCGGGCTCAAGCGCCGCGCCATGCCGCGCGAGGAGATTCACGCGCTGCGCAACGCGTATCGGCTGCTGTTCGCGCCCGAGGGGACGATGGCCGAGCGGCTGGAGGAGGTGGCGACTCAGTTCCACGACATCGCGCCGGTGATGGAGATCGTCGACTTCATCCGCGCCGATTCGACCCGCGCCATCTGCCAGCCGAAGCCGGAGAATGTCGACTAGGCTCGCGATCGTGGCGGGCGAGGGCGCGTTGCCGGCCCGCCTGATCGCTGCTTGCCGCGCCCAGGGGCGCGAGATGTTCGTGCTCGCCATCGCGGGCCATGCCGACCCGGCGGGCATTCCCGCCGACGTGCCGCAGGAGTGGATCGCCATCCGCGAGGCCGGTCGCGGCTTCGACATCCTGCGCCATCACGCGGTCGAGGAGGTGGTGCTGGCGGGCGGCGTGCGCCGGCCCTCGCTTTCCGATCTCATCCCGACCCAGCGCACCCTGAAATTCCTCGCCCGCGTGGGAAGCCGCGCCCTCGGCGATGACGGGCTGCTGCGCGCGCTGATCGCCGAGATCGAGGACGCGAAGTTCCGCGTCGTGAGCGTGCAGGAGATTCTCGGCGGCGTGCTCGCGCGCGCGGGCGCATGGGGCCGTATCCGTCCCGGGGCAGCGGCCAAGGCCGATATCCGGGTGGGGATCGCCGCCGCGCGCGAATTGGGCGCCGCCGATCTCGGCCAGGCCGTGCTGGTACGCGCGGGCGCGGTGCTCGGACGCGAGGATGAAGCGGGCACCGACGCGCTGGTGCGGGGCCTCGGCGAATCGGCCTCCGGCGGCGTGCTGGTCAAGGCCGCCAAGCTCCAGCAGGACCGCCGCGCCGATCTGCCGGCCATCGGACCCGCCACCGTGGCGGTCTGCGCCGCGGCCAAGCTCGCCGGCATCGCGGTCGAGGCCGGCGCCACGATCGTGGTGGACGAGGCGGCGACGATCGCGGCGGCCGATGCCGCCGGCCTGTTCCTGGTCGGCGTCGGCGCGGAATGACGCGCCGCCTGATCTATGTCGCGGCCGGCGAGCCGTCGGGGGATTTTCTCGCCGCGCGCATCGTCGCCGGACTGCGCCGCTTCGGCGGGGGCGATCTCGATTTCGCGGGCGTGGGCGGCGAGGCGTTGCGCGCCGAAGGCGTCCCCAGCCTGTTCCCGCAGGCCGATCTCGCCGTGATGGGGCTGGCCGAGGTGGTGCCGCGCATCCCGCGCATCTTGCGCCGGCTCGACCAGACCGTGGCCGATATCGAAGCACGCAAGCCGGCGGCGGTGCTGACGGTCGATTCCTGGGGCTTCAACAAGCGCCTCACCGGGCGGCTGCGCGCGGCCGGCATTGCCGCGCCGCGCATCCATTGCGTCGCGCCGATGGTGTGGGCGTGGCGGGCGAAGCGGGTGCACCAGCTGGTCGGGCGGGTCGATCTGCTGCTCTGCCTGCTGCCGGACGAGCCGGCTCTGTTCGAGCGCGTCGGCGTGCGCGCCATCCATATCGGCCATCCGGTGGTCGAGAGCGGCGCCGCGCAGGGCGACGGGATCGGTTTCCGGGCGCGCCATTCAATCGCGCCGGACGCGACGCTGCTTACCGTCTTGCCCGGCAGCCGCCGGTCCGAGATTTCGCGCCTGCTGCCTCCCTTCGGCGAAACCGTGGCGCGACTCGCCGAACGCCGCCCGGACTTGCGCATTGCCGTGCCGACGGTGGAGA
>JASHSH010000070.1 GCA_030040955.1 Rhodospirillales bacterium | reverse complement strand
GACCCGGCCGAGGCGGATCGGCTTTCGGCCGCCGGCGCCGATCTTTGCCTGCTGCGCCCCGTTCGGCTGGCCGAGCTGGGCCGCGCGATTACCCGCGCGTTGGCCGCCCGGCCCGGTGCGGCGCTCAGCCTGGGCGCGCGCAAGTTCGATCCCTCGACGCGCCTGCTCGACGACGGGCTGGGCGGATCGGTGCGGCTGACCGAGAAGGAAGCCGCGATCCTCGCCAGGCTGTGCCGCGAGCCGGGCCGCACCGTGCCGCGCCAGGAGCTGCTCGACCAGGTCTGGGGCTATGCCGGCGAGGTGACCACGCACACGCTGGAAACGCATGTCTATCGCCTGCGCCGCAAGCTCGGCCAGGGCAAGGACGCGCCCGCGCGGCTGATCGGCGAGGGCGGCGGCTATCGGCTGGAGCTGGCGGGGGGCGATTCGCCGAGCAGCGCGCGATAGAGCAACATGTGCGCCTCCGCGATCTCGCCATCGCCGAAGCGTGCCTCGGCGCGGGCGCGCGCGGCGAGTCCCATGCGCCGGCGCAGTTCGCCATCGCGCGCGAGCCGCTCCATCGCGTCGGCGAGGGCGACGGCATCCCGCGCCGGCACCAGCAGCCCCTCGACTCCCGGCTCGATCGTGTCGCGGCAGCCGGGCACGTCGGTGGTGACGATCGGGCGCGCGCAGGCCGCCGCCTCGAGCAGCGCCTTCGGCATGCCCTCGCGGTAGGAAGGCAACACCGCCACATGCGCCGTCCGCCACATCTCGGCGATATCGGCGCGCGGGCCTTGCCAGTCGACGAGTCCTTCGGCGGCCCAGCCGCGCAGCTGGTCCGCGCCCAGGCTCGCGGGATTGGCCGGATCGGGCGCGCCCACCAAGCGCAGCACGATATTCGCGCCGTGCGCGCGCAGGATGCGCGCGGCCTCCACCGCTTCGCGCACGCCCTTGTCGGCGAGCATGCGCGCGACCAGCGCGAACACGACCGGCGGCGCGGGCGGTTCGGCCATCGCGGGGAAAGCGGCGAGATCGACGCCCGAGCCGCGAATCAGCGCGATGCGGGCGGCGGGCGCGATGCCGCGGCCCAGCACCAGCGCGCGGTCGTCGTCGTTCTGGACGATCACGCGCGCATCCGCCCGGTCGAGCAGGATCGCGAGCGCGCGCACGAGAACGCCGCGCAGCAGGCGCGCCTTCGCGCTCCGCGCCAGGAACAGATAGCCCATGCCGGCGAGCGCGGCGACGAAGTTGCGCTGTCCGGCCAGGCGCGCGGCGAGCGCGCCGTAGAGCACCGGCTTCATCGCCACCGCGTGCACGATATCGGGCCGATGCCGGCGCAGCGCGCGGCGCATGGCCAGGATCGCGGCGAGATCGCGCAGCGGATTCATGCCGCCGCGCTCGAGGGGCAGCGGCTCGAGCGCTATTCCGAGCGCGCGCACGGCGTCCTGCTTGTCGGTGACATGGGCGGCGAGCACCACCTCCCACCCCGCCGCGAGGCAGGCCCGCGCCAGCGGCACCCGATGGGTGAGGAAGGCCCAGTCCTCGGCGATGAAGAACAGGATCTTGGTCACGCCGTGTCACTCTACGCGAGCGGCGTGGGAGCGGATAGGGAGGGAAACTAGGCCGGGAGCGGGAGCTCGCGGCGGGGCACGCGCAGCCGCGCCGCCAGAATGCGCGTCGCCCTGCGCGGAATCCGTATGCGCCAGTCGAACGCGGCGGGCGCCTCCAGGCGCTCGGCGAACAGGAACAGGCCCACCAGCGCCATCGCAAGCAGGTGGAACCGATCGAGCAGCAGCGGGAGAAGCATCGACGCCCAGCACGCGCCGAAGCACCAGCCGCCATTGCCGAGCCCGTATGCGAACGCAGCCCAATCCGCGCGCGCCCCGAACGCGGCGATCTCCGGCCGGCGGTGGCAGCCGTTCATGAAACGCTGCTTGAGCGGCGAAGCCTGCCAGACGAGGCAGGCGACCGCCGCCGCGAGGAGAGGCTCGGGCGAGCCGGGTGCCATCAGCCGCGCGACAAAGGTCAGCGACTGCAACACGACTCCCGCCGCCATCCAGGCGACCAGGTAGCCGACGGAGAACAGGAACATCGCCCGCAACCGACGCCTGGCGAAGCTGCGGTCGTACAGGTGGCGCAACGGGCCGGAAATCAAAGGCGACATCATCGCCGCGAGCATCAACGCCCATCCGGCCGCCAAACTCGATGGAGAAGCGAGTGCCAAAGCCGCGCGCAAGGATGTCGTGGCGTCGGCGGCTGTCGGCGGACAGGCGCCCACGAGCATCCCGCCGCCGGCGCCCAGGCAAATCGCCGTCCAAGCGGAGACCGTCACCACCGCGAGCGCGGCGGGGATCGCGATCCGCCTCGACGCTAAGCGTGCAACTGCCCGGTGGCGGTCAGGCATCCTGGCGATAGACGCTGACGCGGCCGACGCTGACCTTGTCCTTCTCCGGAATTGGATGTCGTGGCACGATGCGCACGTCGAGTGTTCCAGACTCCAACGCCCCCGCAATGTGCAGCCGATCGACAATCCGGGAAATTTCGAGCACGTGGGTCAGCCCGTTCCCCGCATGGTCTCCGTC
>JASHSH010000069.1 GCA_030040955.1 Rhodospirillales bacterium | reverse complement strand
CGGGGTGGAGATGTTCCGCAAGCTGCTCGACCAGGGGGAGGCGGGGGACAATATCGGCTGCCTGCTGCGCGGCACCAAGCGGGAGGAGATCGAGCGCGGCCAGGTGCTGGCGGCGCCGGGATCGATCACGCCGCACACCAAGTTCAAGGCCGAGGCCTATGTGCTGACCAAGGAGGAGGGGGGGCGGCACACGCCGTTCTTCACCAACTACCGGCCGCAGTTCTACTTCCGCACCACCGACGTGACCGGGATGGTCAAGCTGCCCGAGGGCACCGAGATGGTGATGCCGGGCGACAACGTGACCATGGAGGTCGAGCTGATCGCCCCGATCGCCATGGACGAAGGCCTGCGCTTCGCCATCCGCGAGGGCGGCCGCACCGTCGGCGCCGGCGTGGTTGCATCCATCATCGAGTGAGCGGCATGGACAGCCAGAACATCCGCATCCGCCTGCGCGCCTACGATCACCGCGTCCTCGACCAGTCGACGCGGGAGATCGTGAACACGGCCAAGCGCACCGGCGCGCAGGTGCGCGGGCCGATCCCGCTGCCGACGCGGATCGAGAAGTACACGGTCAACCGCTCGCCGCATATCGACAAGAAATCGCGCGAGCAGTTCGAGATCCGCACCCACAAGCGGGTGCTCGACATCGTCGATCCGACGCCGCAGACGGTGGACGCGCTGATGAAGCTCGACCTCGCCGCCGGGGTCGATGTCGAGATCAAGCTGTAGGGGTATCGAGATGCGCTCCGGCCTCATCGCCCGCAAGCTGGGCATGACCCGCGTATTCGCCGAGGACGGCTCGCACGTCCCGGTCACCGTGCTGCATGTCGACGGCTGCCACGTGATCGCCGTGCGCGACGCGGCGAAGGACGGCTACGCGGCGGTCCAGCTCGGTTTGGGGCGCGCCAAGGTGAAGAATGTGAGCAAGGCGGCGCGCGGCCATTTCGCCAAGGCGAAGGTGGAGCCGGCGCGCAAGCTCGCCGAGTTCCGGGTGAGTCCCGACGCGCTGCTCGAGGTCGGCGCCGAGATCACCGCCGACCATTTCGTCGCCGGCCAGTATGTCGACGTGATCGGCACCACCATCGGCAAGGGCTTCGCCGGCGTGATCAAGCGACACAATTTCGGTGGCCTCGAGGCGAGCCACGGCGTCTCGATCTCGCACCGCTCGCACGGCTCGACCGGCCAGCGTCAGGACCCGGGCCGCGTGTTTCGCAACAAGCGCATGGCCGGCCATATGGGCGATGTGCGCGTCACCACGCAGAATCTCGCGGTCGTCTCCACCGACGCCGCGCGCGGGCTGATCTACGTGAAGGGCGCGATCCCCGGCGCGGCCGGCGGCTATGTGCTGGTCAAGGACGCGGTCAAGCGCAAGCCGCCCCAGGGCGTCCCGTTCCCGGCCGCGCTGCGGAAGCCGGCGCAAGCCGCCGCCGAAGGCAAGGGCTGAACCATGAAGATGAAGGTCACGCCGCTGGGCTCCGGCAAGGCCGGTTCCATCGAGCTCGACGACGCGGTGTTCGGGGTCGAGGTGCGCCCCGACATCCTCGCCCGCATGGTGAACTGGCAGCTCGCCAAGCGCCGCGCCGGTACCCACAAGGCGAAGGGCATCTCCGAGATTTCCGGCACCACCCGGAAGCCCTACGCGCAGAAGGGCACCGGCCGCGCCCGGCAGGGCAGCCTGCGCAGCCCGCAATTCCGCGGCGGCGCCGCCATCTTCGGACCCGTCGTGCGCTCGCACGAGCACGAGCTGCCGAAGAAGGTGCGCGCGCTCGCGCTCAAGTGCGCGCTCTCCATGAAGGCGGCGGAAGGCAAGCTGGTGGTGCTCGACAAGGCCGCGATGCCGACGCCGAAGACCAAGGAGCTGGCGGCGCGGCTGGAGAAGCTCGAACTGTCCTCGGCGCTGGTCATCGACGGCGCCGAACTCGACCGCAATTTCGCGCTGGCCGCGCGCAACATCCCCGACATCGACCTGCTGCCCTCGGCCGGCGCCAATGTCTACGACATCCTGCGCCGCGACACCCTGGTGCTGACCAAGGACGCGGTGACCGTCCTGGAGGCGCGACTGAAATGAGCAAGCCGGTCACGCTGAGCAAGGCGCGCGCCTACGACATCGTGCGCAGCCCGCGCATCACCGAAAAGGCCACGCTGGGGTCGCAGCACAACCAGGTCACCTTCCGGGTGCCGCTGGACGCGACCAAGGGCGAGATCAAGGCCGCGGTCGAATCCGTGTTCGGGGTCAAGGTGACGGCGGTGAACACGCTGCGCCAGTTCGGCAAGTCGAAGCGCTTCCGCGGCCATCTCGGGAAGCGCTCCGACTTCAAGAAGGCGATGGTCTCGCTCGCCGAGGGCCAGAGCATCGACGTGACCACGGGAGTCTGAGCCGATGGCCCTAAAAAGCTACAAGCCGACGACCCCCGGCCAGCGCCAGCTGGTCCTGGTCGATCGCTCCGACCTGTGGAAGGGCAAGCCGGTGAAGGCCCTCACCGAGGGGCTGCGCTCGCAGGGCGGGCGCAACAATCTGGGCCGGGTCACCATGCGGCACCGGGGCGGCGGCCACAAGCGGCGCTACCGCGTGGTCGATTTCAAGCGGCTCAAGCAGGACGTGCCGGCGGTGGTCGAGCGGCTGGAATACGATCCCAACCGCTCCGCCTTCATCGCGCTGGTGCGCTACCAGGACGGCGAGCAGTCCTACATCCTGGCGCCGCAGCGCCTGGCGGTCGGCGATCAGGTGGTGTCCGGCCAGCGGGTCGACATCCGGCCGGGCAACGCGCTGCCGCTGAAGAACATCCCGGTCGGCACCATCGTGCACAATGTCGAACTCAAGGTCGGCAAGGGCGGGCAGATCGCGCGCTCGGCCGGCGCCTATGTCCAGCTCATCGGCAAGGACCAGGGCTACGCCCAGTTGCGGCTGGCCTCGGGCGAGCTGCGGCTGGTGCGCGGCGAATGCATGGCCACCATCGGCGCGGTGTCGAACCCCGACCACCAGAATGTGAGCATCGGCAAAGCCGGCCGGTCGCGCTGGATGGGCTGGCGCCCGCATGTGCGTGGCGTCGCGATGAACCCGATCGACCACCCGCACGGCGGCGGCGAGGGCCGCACCTCGGGCGGCCGCCATCCGGTCACGCCCTGGGGCAAGCCGACCAAGGGCAAGAAGACCCGCAACAACAAGAAGACGGACAAGCTGATCATGCGCCGTCGCCAGCTCGGCAAGTAAGGAGACCGCGACTTGTCCCGTTCGGTTTGGAAAGGCCCGTTCGTCGACGGCTATCTGCTGCGCAAGGCCGAGAAGGCGCGCGGCTCGGGCCGCAACGAGGTGATCCGCATGTGGTCGCGGCGCTCGACCATCATGCCGCAATTCGTCGGCCTGACCTTCGGCGTCTACAACGGCCGCAAGTTCATTCCCGTGCTGGTGACCGAGAACATGATCGGCCACAAGTTCGGCGAGTTCTCGCCCACGCGCACCTTTCACGGCCACTCCGCCGACAAGAAGGTGAAGAGGACGCCATGAGCAAGAAATCCGCGCCCCGCCGCCTCGCCGACACCGAGGCCCGCGCCTTCTCCTCGGCGATCCGCACCAGCCCGCGCAAGCTCAACCTGGTCGCGCAGCTGATCCGCGGGCTCAGCGCCGAGGCGGCGCTCAGCCAGCTCACCTTCTCGCGCCGCCGCATCGCCGGCGAAGTGAAGAAGGTGCTGCAATCGGCGATCGCGAATGCGGAGAACAATCACCAGCTCGACGTCGACCGTCTGGTCGTCGCCGAGGCCTATGTCGGGCGCGCCCTCGTGATGAAGCGCGTGCATGCCCGCGCGCGCGGCCGCGCGGCGCGGATCGAGAAGCCGTTCAGCAATCTCACCCTGATCGTCCGCGAGCGCGCCGAGGAGCAGGCGAAGGACGAAGCCGGGGCCAAGGGCGACAGCCGGGAGAAGGCATAGACATGGGCCAGAAGGTCAATCCGATCGGGCTTCGCCTGGGCATCAACCGGACCTGGGATTCGCGCTGGTTCGCGGACGGGGACGAGTACGCCAAGATGCTCCACGAGGACATCGAGCTGCGCAATTTCCTGCGCGGCCGCCTGGTGCAGGCCGGCGTTTCCCGCGTCGTGATCGAGCGGCCGGCGAAGAAGGC
>JASHSH010000011.1 GCA_030040955.1 Rhodospirillales bacterium | reverse complement strand
CGTGCAGTGATCGACATTGTTGGTGCCGAATCCGGTGCGCACCAGCTTCTGGAACAGATAGGCCTCCTCGTTCGAGCCCTTGGCCGAGCCGAAGCCGGCGAGCGCGCCCCCGCCATGCGCGTCGCGGACGCGGCGCAAGCCGGCGGCGGCTACCTCCAGCGCCTCCTCCCAGCTCGCCGGGCGGAAATGCGTCCAGGGATTCGAAGGGTCGATCCCGTGCTCGAGTGTCTTCGGCGCATCCACGCGCCGGATCATCGGGCACAACAGGCGCTGCGGATGCGCGACGTAGTCGAAGCCGAACCGGCCCTTCACGCACAGCCGATTCTGGTTGGAGGGTCCGTCGCGGCCCTCGACATGGAGAATCTTGTCGTCGCGGATGTGATAGGTGATCTGGCAGCCGACCCCGCAATAGGGGCACACGCTATCGACTTCGCGATCGGCCTGCTTCGCCGGTGCGCCGAGCACGTCGACGCGGGCGGCCGGCAGCAGCGCGCCGGTCGGACAGGCCTGGACGCATTCGCCGCAGGCGACGCAGGTGCTCTTGCCCATCGGGTCGTCGAAGTCGAACACGATCTTGGCCTGCGCGCCGCGCTCGGCCATGCCGATCACGTCGTTGACCTGGACCTCGCGACAGGCGCGGACGCAGAGGTTGCACTGGATGCAGGCGTCGAGCTGGACGGCCATCGCCGGATGGCTGCGGTCGGGCGCGGGCGGCGCGGCGCGGCGCGGGAAGCGGCTGGCGGCGATGCCGACCCGGTCCGCCCAGCGCCAGAAGCGCGAATCGGGGTCGTGCGCGCGCGTCCGCTCGGGCTGATCGGCGACAAGAAGCTCGAACACCAGCCGGCGTGAGGCTGCGGCGCGCTCGGAGGCGGTCGTGACCTTCATCCCCTCGGTCGGCTGGCGGATGCAGGAGGCGGCGAGCACGCGCTCGCCGGCGATCTCGACCATGCAGGCGCGGCAATTGCCGTCGGAACGGTAGCCCGGCGCGGGGCTGTGGCAGAGATGCGGGATCTCGATGCCGAGCCGGTTGGCGACGCGCCAGATCGACTCGCCCGGCCGCGCCTCGACCTCTTTCCCGTCGAGCGAAAAGCGGACGCCGCCGCCCCGGATCGTCCCGCCGCCGTCGCTCATCGCACCGCCTCGGGAAAATGTTGGAGCACCATCTTAACCGGATTCATCGCGGCCTGCCCAAGCCCGCAGATCGACGCATCGCCCATCACGCGCGCGAGATCGGCGAGCAGCGGCGCGTCCCATTTCGAAGCACCCAGCAACTCGACGGCCTTCTCGCAGCCCACCCGGCAGGGCGTGCACTGGCCGCAGCTCTCGTCGGCGAAGAAGCGCAGCAGGTTGAGCGCGGCGAGGCGCGGATCGTCGCGGTCCGACAGCACGATCACCGCGGCCGAGCCGATGAAGCAGCCATGCTTCTCCAGCGTGCCGAAATCGAGCGGAATGTCGGCCATCGCGGCGGGCAGGATGCCGCCCGAGGCGCCGCCCGGCAGATAGAAGCGCAGCCGATGGCCCGGCGCCATGCCACCGCAGAATTCATCGATCAGCTCGGCCAGCGTGATGCCGGCGGGCGCGAGCTTCACCCCGGGCTCCGCCACCCGGCCCGAAACCGAGAAGCTGCGCAGCCCTTTATGGCCGCGCCGCCCCTGCGATGCCCACCAGGCGGCGCCCTCCTCGACGATGTCGCGCACCCAGTAGAGCGTCTCGACATTGTTGATCAGGGTAGGCCGGCCGAACAGTCCGACTTGGGCGGGGTAGGGCGGCTTGTGGCGCGGCAAGCCGCGCTTGCCTTCGATGCTTTCCAGCATCGCGGATTCCTCGCCGCAAATATACGCCCCGGCGCCGCGCCGCAGATGGATGCGCACGTTGCGCGCGAGCCCCGCGGCTTCCAGCTTGGCGATCTCCGCGGCCAGCAATTCGCGAATATGCGGATATTCGTCGCGCAGGTAGAAATAGACGTCCGGCGCCCCGACCGCGTGCACCGCGATCAGCATTCCCTCGAGCACGCGGTGCGGGTCGCGCTCCAGATAGTGCCGGTCCTTGAAGGTGCCGGGCTCGCCCTCGTCGCCGTTCACGGCCATCAGCCGGGGAGCCGGCTGATCGCGCACCATCCGCCATTTGCGTCCCGTCGGAAAACCCGCGCCACCCAGGCCGCGCAGACCCGATTCATCCAGCGCGGCAAGCACCTGCTCCATCGGACGCGCGCCGGAGAGGCAATCCGCGAGCAGGCGGTATCCGCCGTCCGCTCGATAGGCGTCGAAATCGCGATGCGCCACCGGCTCGCCATGGAAATGGGGCGTAGAAGCGGCTTTCGCGACGCTGTCCGCGGTCGCGTTCTCGTGCAGCGCGTGGCCGATGGCGACGACGGGCGCGCGGTGGCATCCGCCCATGCATGGCGCGCGCAACACGCGCACGCTCGCGCCCAGCCGGGCCGGCAGGCGCGCGAGCAGATCGGCCGCGCCCATCATCTCGCAGGTGAGGCTGTCGCAGACCCGCACGGTGAGCGGGGCAGGGGGTGACTCGCCGTCCATCACGATGTCGAAATGCGCGTAGAACGAGGCGGTCTCGTAGACCTCGACGAGGGCGAGCCGCATCTCCTTCGCCAGCGCGGCCAGATGTCGCGCATGCAGGCAGCCGTACCGATCCTGAATCAAGTGCAGGAATTCGATCAGCAGGTCGCGCCGGCGTTCGGCGTCGCCAAGCAGCGCGCGAACCTCGTCGAGAGCGTCGGGATCGACCTGGCGACCCTTCGGAAAATCCCGCCCGCGTCCGCGGCCGGAGCCCGGGTGGATCGCGCGTTCCTTCGTCTTCTGGCCGTCCTTGTGCGCGGACATCGCCTCCCTGCGCGGCCAATCTAGACAGCGCCCGATGCCACGCCAAGGGCAGAACGCCCGGAAAATGCGTCCCACTCGCGTCCCACGCGAGGCTTGCCACGGGCGCGCCCGGCGTGTTACTTAAGTGAATGCTTAACCAATCGCAGGCGCCGGTCGAGCGCATGTTCCAGGCCTTGGGCGATCCCACCCGCCGCGCGCTCTACGAGCGGCTGAGCCGCGGTCCGGCTTCGGTGAGCGAGCTTGCCGATCCGCTGCCGATGTCGCTGCCGGCCGTGTTCCAGCATTTGCAAATCCTCGAGGCGAGCGGGCTCATCCGCTCGGAGAAGCGGGGACGCGTGCGCACCTGCCGGGTCGAGGCCGGCGGGCTGCGCGAAATGGAGAAATGGATCGCCGGCCGTCGCGCGATGTGGGAGCGCGCGCTCGACCGGCTCGGCGAGTATCTCGCCGCCCAGGACGATGCCCAGCCGCCGAGGAGGAGAGGATGACCGCGCGCAGCACCCATCACGGAACCTTTGTCATCGACCGCGTCTACCCACAGGCGCCCGCGCGCGTGTTCGCGGCCTGGGCGACGCCCGAGGCGAAGGCGGTCTGGTTCGTCGGACCGCCCGACAAATGGACGCAGGTCGAGCGCACGTTCGACTTCCGCGTCGGCGGGCGCGAGCGCCTCGTCGGCAAGTCCGCTGGCGGGCCGCTCACCATCTTCGACTCCCTCTATTGGGACATCGTGCCTGAGCGGCGCATTGTCTACAGCTTCGACATGAATCTCGACGGCAAGCGCATCTCGGTCTCGCTCGCCACCGTCGAATTCCTGCCCGAGGGCGCGGGGACGCGCCTGATCTTCACCGAGCAGGGCGTGCATCTCGACGGCTACCCGACGCCCGAGGACCGCGAGCCGGGCACCCGCGGCCTGCTCGACAAGCTGG
>JASHSH010000068.1 GCA_030040955.1 Rhodospirillales bacterium | reverse complement strand
AAGGATTTTCCATGGCTTTGCCGAGTTTCACCATGCGCCAGCTGCTCGAGGCGGGCGTCCATTTCGGCCATCACACGCGGCGCTGGAACCCGAAGATGGCCCCCTATCTGTTCGGGGTGCGCAACGGCATCCACATCATCGATCTCCAGCAGACGGTGCCCGCGCTCCATCGCGGCATGCAGGCGGTGCGCGACGTGGTCGCGGGCGGCGGACGAGTCCTGTTCGTGGGCACCAAGCGCGCGGCCTCCGACATGATCGCGGAGTCGGCCAAGCGCTGCGGCCAGTATTACGTCAACCACCGCTGGCTCGGCGGCATGTTGACCAACTGGAAGACGATCTCGCAGTCGATCCGCCGGCTGCGCGACATCGAGCAGAAACTCGCCGGCGGCGACGTGCAGGGGTTGACCAAGAAGGAGCAGCTCCAGCTCGAGCGCGAGCGCGGCAAGCTCGACCGCGCGCTCGGCGGCATCAAGGAGATGGGCGGACTGCCCGACATCCTGTTCGTCATCGACACCAACAAGGAATCGCTCGCGGTGTCCGAGGCGAACGCGCTCAACATTCCGGTGGTCGCCATCCTCGACAGCAATTCGGACCCCGAGGGCATTCTGTATCCGATCCCGGGCAACGACGACGCGCAGCGCGCCATCCACACCTATTGCAACCTGATGGCCGGCGCCGTGCTCGACGGCATCCAGGCCGAGATGGCGCGCTCGGGCGGCGATGTCGGCGAAGCGGCCGAACCCTTGGCCGAGCCGGTGGCCGAGGCCGCCGCCCCCGAGCCGCCCGCGCCCGAAACCATGGCCGGGGCGATGGCCGAGGCCGCGCACGAGGGTCAGGCCGAGGCCTGATCCGTTTCCCCCGGCATCCAGCTGCGAGGTCGTAGGATGGGCGAGATTACCGCGGCCCTGGTCAAGGAACTGCGCGAGAAGACCGGGTCCGGCATGATGGATTGCAAGAAGGCGCTGGCCGAGACCAGCGGCGACCTCGAAGCGGCGGTCGACTGGCTGCGCAAGAAGGGTCTCGCCACCGCCGCCAAGAAGGCGGGCCGGGTGGCCGCCGAGGGGCTGGTCGCGGTGGTCGCGCGCGGCACGCGCGGCGCGGTGGTCGAGGTCAATGCCGAGACCGACTTCGTCTCGCGCAACGAGCAGTTCCAGGCCTTGGTCCGCCAGGTCGGCCAGGTCGCGCTCGAGCGCGGCGACGATCTCGACGCCATCAAGTCCTTCGCCGGATCGAACGGCACCACCATCGAGCAGCAGCTGACCGCGCTGATCGCCACGGTCGGCGAGAACATGTCGCTACGCCGCGCCAAAGTGCTCGCGGTGAAGAAGGGCGTGGTGGCAAGCTACGCTCATGCGGCGGTGGCGGCGGGACTGGGCCGCATCGGCGTGCTGGTCGCGCTGGAATCGGCGGGCGATCCGGCCAAGCTCGCCGAACTCGGCAAGCAGCTCGCGATGCATGTCGCGGCGGCCAATCCGCAGTTCCTGTCGATCGAATCGGTCGATCCGGCCGCGCTCGAGCGCGAGAAGGCGGTGCTCACCGAGCAGGCCGCCGCCTCCGGCAAGCCCGCGGCGGTGATCGAGAAGATGGTGGCGGGGCGCGTGCGCAAGTTCTACGAGGAGGTCGTGCTGCTCGAGCAGGTCTTCGTCATCGACGGCGAGACTCGGGTGGCCAAGGTGGTGGAGAACGCCGCCAAGGCCGCCGGTGCGCCGATCGCGGTGGCCGGCTTCGTCCGCTTCGCCCTCGGCGAGGGGATCGCCAAGGAGACCAAGGATTTCGCCGCCGAGGTCGCGGCGCAGCTCGGCCCCGCCAAGCACTGAGCCGGCGATGGGCCGCCGCCCCAGCGCCTTGCGAAACCGGGGGACTGGGCGGGGGAATCGTGTATCATCGCGCAGGCCCGCGCGGCGCCCGGCCGCGCTCGGGTCCGAACGGTCCCGGAAGAACCGCCCCATGGCGTCGGTGCCCCGCTACAGACGCGTGATGATCAAGATCTCGGGCGAGGGCCTGATGGGCTCGCGCGAGTTCGGCCTCGATGGGCCCACGGTCGAGCGCATCGCCCGCGAAATCCAATCCGTGGTCAAGCTCGGCGTCGAGGTCTGCGTGGTGATCGGCGGCGGCAACATCTTCCGCGGCATCAAGGGCGCGGCCGAGGGGATGGAGCGCACCAGCGCCGACTACATGGGCATGCTGGCCACTGTGATCAACGCGCTCGCCCTGCAGAACGCCGCCGAGCGCATCGGCTTGCAGACGCGCGTGCAGTCGGCGATCCCGATGGACATGGTGTGCGAGCCCTACATCCGGCGCCGCGCCATCCGCCACATGGAGAAGGGCCGCATCGTCATCTTCGCGGCCGGCACCGGCAACCCGTTCTTCACCACCGACACCGCCGCGGCGCTGCGCGCGGTCGAGATGAACTGCGACTTGCTGATCAAGGCCACCCATGTCGACGGCGTCTATTCCGCCGATCCGCGCAAGGTGAAGGGGGCGAAGCACCATCGGCGGCTCGGCTACACCGAGGTGCTGGCGCGCGATCTCCAGGTGATGGACGCGACCGCGATCGCGCTGTGCCGCGAAAACGGGCTGCCGATCCTGGTGTTCAACCTGCGCGAGGAGGGGGCGTTCGCCAAGGTGCTGTCGGGCGCGGGACGCTATACAATCATCGAGACCGGGGAGGAGGAGGGCTGAACAATGGCCGCCATCGCCTACGCCGATCTCAAGAAGGACGTGAAGCGGCGGATGGACAGCGCGTTGGACGTGGTGAAGAAGGAATTCGCCGGTCTGCGCACCGGGCGCGCCTCGACCGCGCTGCTCGAGCCGATCACCGCCGAGGTCTATGGCGCGACCATGCCGCTCAACCAGCTCGGCAATATCAACGTGCCCGAACCGCGGATGCTCACCGTGCAGGTGTGGGACAAGAGCGCGGTCAAGGCGGTGGAGAAAGCGATCCGCGACGCCGGTCTCGGCCTCAACCCGCAGTCCGACGGGCAGCTGATCCGCGTCCCGATCCCGTCGCTCAGCCAGGAGCGGCGGCAGGAATTGCAGAAGATCGCCGGCAAGTACGCCGAGCAGGCGCGCGTCTCGGTGCGGAATGTGCGACGCGACGGCATGGACGCGCTCAAGAAATTGGAAAAGGACGGCCACGTCTCGCAGGACGAGATCCGCCACCACGAGAAGGAATTGCAGGGCCTGACCGACGAGACGATCAAGCGCGTGGACGAGGCGCTGGCCAGCAAGGAAAAGGAAATCATGCAGGTCTGAGCATGGTGGGGCTGAACACGCAGACGGCCGGGCCGCCGCCCGTCCATGTGGCCATCATCATGGACGGCAACGGGCGCTGGGCGACCTCGCGCGGCCTGCCGCGCTTCGCCGGGCACCGGCGCGGCGCCGAGGTGGTGCGCGAGACGGTGCGCGCCTGCGCCGATCTCGGGGTCGGCTATCTCACCCTGTTCGGCTTCTCGTCGGAGAACTGGAAGCGTCCGCTGGGCGAGGTGCGGGACCTGATGGGCCTGCTCCGGCTCTACCTCCGCAACGAGGTGCGCGAGCTGAACGCGAGCGGGGTACGCTTCCGTGTGGTGGGGGATCGCAGCCGGTTCGACCCCGACATCGTCGGGCTGATCGACGAGGCGGAGGCGACCACGGCGGCGAACGGCCGCATCACCTTCACGCTTGCGCTCAGCTACGGCGCCCGCCAGGAGATCGTGCTGGCCGCGCGCGGTCTCGCCGAGGACGCCGCGGCCGGGCGTGTCGCGCCCGCCGAGATCGACGAGGAGGCGGTGGCGGGCCGCCTGTTCACCGCCGGGATGCCCGATCCCGACCTGCTCATCCGCACCAGCGGCGAGCTGCGCCTGTCGAATTTCCTGCTGTGGCAATGCGCCTATGCCGAGCTGATGTTCCTCGACGTCATGTGGCCCGATTTCTCGCGCGCCCATCTGGAGCGGGCGGTGCGCGACTTCCAGGGCCGCGAGCGCCGCTGGGGCGGCGTCGCCTGACCGGCCGCCGTGCTGCGCCAGCGCATCCTTTCCTCGCTCGTGCTCGGGCCGGTCGCGCTGGCGGCGGCCTGGGTCGGCGGCTGGGCCTTCGCCGCGCTCGCCGCGCTCGCCGCCGCGTTGCTGGCCTGGGAATGGGCGCGGCTGTGCCTGGGCGGATTCGGGCCCGCCGGAGCGGTGCTCGCGGCGATGGGAATCGCCGCCGCGCTGCTCGCCATGCGCGCGCCCCTCGCCGCCTTCGCCGCGATCGCGCTGGCGATGCCGCTGGCGCCCCTGTTGGATAAGAGCGCCGGCCGCGCGCTGGCCTGGACGGTGCTGGGCTGCGCCTATATCGGCGTGCCCGTGGTGGCGGCCGTGTGGCTGAGCGGGCTAGGGCGGCAGTCGCTGCTCTGGCTTCTGCTGACGGCGTGGGCGACCGACATCGGGGCCTACGCCGCCGGGCGGCTGATCGGCGGACCCCGGCTCGCGCCGCGCATCAGCCCGAACAAGACCTGGGCCGGACTCGCCGGCGGCGCCGCGCTCGCCGCCGGCGTCGGCTGGGCGGCCTCGGCGTTCGCACATCTGCCCGCCGAGCTGATTTGGATCAGCCCGCTGCTTGCCTTGGTCGCGCAGGCCGGCGACCTGGCCGAGTCGGCGCTGAAGCGACATTTCGGCGTCAAAGACACCAGCCGTCTGATTCCCGGTCATGGCGGCCTGCTCGACCGGCTCGACGGAATGCTGGCGGCCGCGCCGGTGGCGGCCGCGGTCTGCC
>JASHSH010000067.1 GCA_030040955.1 Rhodospirillales bacterium | reverse complement strand
ACGTATCGAAGCTGTAAGCTTACAGCTCCGCGCACGCGTAGCTGTTGATCTCCATTCCGACGGAGATTTCAACAATGCGGGGAGTTTTCCAAGCCATCTTTTCCTCCTTGCGACGCGTTTTCCGGAATGCGCCGTTTACTTGTCATACAAGGTTTAGCATCCGCCGTTCCGCCTTGTCAACCGCGAGCCAAGTGATTGACGCACAAGGGATTTTACGGTCTCCGGGCGGGCCGAATTCTCACGGGCGGGCCAGCTGCGTCAGCCCCGTCGGCGGCCCGTCGATCGCGGTCCATCCGCCATCGACGAGCAGCGTGCTGCCGGTGACGTAGGCGGCCGCGTCGGAGGCCAGATAGGCGACCGCGGTCGCCACCTCCCAGGGCTGACTCCAGCGCCCGAGCGCCGTGTGTCCGGCGTAGGTCTTGTAGATGTCCGGCCGGGCCTTGAACGGCGCGGTCAGCGCCGTCTCGACGATGCTCGGCGCGATCGCGTTGACCCGCACGCCGAAGGCCCCGACTTCCGAGGCGAAGCCCTGCACCAGCAGCCCGATCGCCGCCTTGGTCGAGCCGTAGACCGATAGGCCGGGCTCGATGGTCACCGCGCGCACCGAGGAGCAGGCGACGATGCTGCCCGCGCGCTGCTTGACCATCAGCGCGCCGAACGCGCGAAAGAAGTGGAACGTGCCCTTCACGTTGAGGCCGACCACGCGGTCGAAATCCTCCTCGGTATAGTCGAGCATGGTCTTGCGGATGTTGAGTCCGGGCGTGGTCACCGCGATGTCGATGCGCGGATGCTTGGCCGCCACCGCGGCGGCGAGGGCGGCAACGTCCGCGCCCGACGCCGCGTCGGTGCGCCTGGCCTCGGCCGAGCCCTTCGCGCGGATCGCCTCCGCCGTCGCTTCGGCGCCGTCGGCGTCGCGGTCGGCGCAGATCACATGCGCGCCCAGCGCGGCCAAGGCCTCGGCCGATGCCCGTCCGATGCCCGAGGCGGCGCCCAGCACGACCGCGGTCTTCCCGGCGAGGTCGAACAGCTTGCGATAGTCGACCAGGACGCTTCCCTCGGCGCGCGATTCCTTCATGGGACCATCCAGGAGAGCACGGGCGTGGATTGCAGATAGACCAGCAGGCACAGGCCGGCCAGCAGCAGCAGCGTCCAGCCGAGGACGCGGCGAAACACTTCGCCCTCGCGGCCGATCAGGCCGACCGCGGCGGCGCCGACCGCGAGACTCTGCGGCGAGATGATCTTGCCGAGCACGCCGCCCGAGGAGTTGGCCGCCGCGAGGAGGACGCCGGACAGGCCGGTCGCCTTCGCCGCCGCCGCTTGCAGGGCGCCGAACAGCGCGTTGGTCGAATTGTCGGAGCCGGTGACCACCACGCCGATCCAGCCCACGATCGGCGAGATCACCGCGAACAGCGGGCCGGTCCCGGCGAGGAAGCGTCCCAGCGTCGCCGACTGGCCCGACCAGTTCATCACGAAGGCAACGCCGAGGACGCACAGAACCGTCGGAATCGCCCAGCGCAACTGATGGAGGGTGGCGCGATAGCAGCGCAGCGCGGCCGCCGGCGGTACGCCGAGGGCAAGCATGCTGAGCAGGCCGCAGAGCAGCAGCAGCGAGCCCGAAGCCGGCAGGTAGTTCAAGTTGTAGCTCGTGTTCACCGTCTTGCCGAGCGCGTCGGTGATCGCCAGGCCCGGCCAGGGGAACTTGACCGCGCCCTTGGCGAGCGCCGCCTTCACCGGGTCCCACTGGGCGAGCGAGAACACCACCACGACGAAGATGTAGGGAGAATACGCGCGCAGCGTCTCTCCCGGTCCCGCCGCCGGCGGGGCATGCGCGGCGCCCACGGTCGACGCGCGCGCCGGCGCGGCCAGCTCGTGCCGCGGCGACCAGAAGCGCAGCAGCAGGATCACCGCCCCCGCCGAGGCGAGCACCGCGAACACGTCGGCGATCGGAATCGAGACATAGTTGGCGGTAGCGAACTGGACGATGCCGAAGGCCAACCCGGTGACCAAAGCCGGCAGCCAGCATTCGCGCAAGCCCCGCGCTCCGTCGACGATGAACAGGATGACGAAGGGAAGGAACACGGCGACGATCGCGGTCTGCCGCGCCACCATGCTGCCCAGCTGGTCGAACGGAAGACCGGTGACCTGGGCGAGCGTGTAGATCGGCACGGCGAGCGCGCCGAACGCCACCGGCGCGGTGTCGCCGACGAGCGCCATCATCACCGCCTTGATCGGGTCGAAGCCGAGCGCGACCAGCATCGCGCCGACGATGGCGATCGGCGTGCCGGCGCCGGCCAGCGCCTCGAGCAGCGCGCCGAAGCAGAATGCCACGATGATGCCCTGGATGCGCTGGTCCGAGCTGATGCCGGCGAAGCTCTGGCGCAGGATCGCGAAATGCCCCGACTCGACCGCGAGATTGTAGATCCAGATCGCGTTGACGATGATCCAGACCACGGTGAGCATCGAGAAGGCGGCGCCGTAGATGGCGCTGTTCACCGCGACTTCCACCGGCATCGAATAGACGAGAACGGCGATCGCCAGGCACACCAGCAGCGAGGTCAGCGCGGACAGCTGGGGCGAGCGCTTGAAACCGCCCAGCATGATGAACATCACGGTGAGCGGCGCCGCGGCGAAGATCGCCGACAAGCCAAGCGAATGCGCGACCGGATCGTAGACCTGGTGGTACATCTTCTCCTCCCGGCCGCGGCCTTTCGACGCCCGTTCGGGCGCCGCTCGCGCGGCGTTCGTTACGCGCGGGGCCTCCCGTCGCTCCCCGATTCGCGGCTTAGAGCGGCGAGAACGGAACGGACTTCAGTATCTTGTTCTCCTGGTGCTGGACGTTGCCCTGCTCCGCGCTCTTCTTGCGGTAGGCCGTCCAGGCGGGATCGGCTTCCATCGCGGCGCGCCGGCGCTCGCGGTCGGCCAGGCTGTCGTAGCCCCACAGATGCACGACCTGGTTCTGCGTGCCGATCTCGGTGACGAAATAGCCGATCAGCCGGCCGAGATGCTTCATCTGGATCGGCAGTCCCTCGGCCTCGTACAGCTTGAGGTACGCGCCGAGCCTGCCGGGAACCATGGTGTAGGTGCGCAGATCGACGATCATTCTTGTTCTCCTGGATCGGGCGCGCCCGGGCCCCGCCGATCTCCGCCCGGCGACGCGCAGGGGTCAGGGCTTGGTGTTGTTCTCGGGCCTCGCGTAGACATCGATGAATCCGTCGCGGTTCGGCATCCTGACCTTGGCCAGGCCCGCCGCGTCGAGCTCGGCATGGTCGGGCAGGACTCCGTTGAGATGCAGGATGTAGGCGACCAGCGCGTAGACCTGGTCGGGAGCAAGCGATTGCGGCGCGGTCAGCGGCATCGCGCGGTGGATATAGTCGAACAGCGTGGTCGCGTACGGCCAGTAGCTGCCGACGGTCTTGATCGGCTTGTCGGAAGCGAGCGTGCCCTGGCCGCCGACCAGGCGGTCCTGCGGCCCGCCCTGGCCCTTGTCGCCGTGACAGGCGGCGCAGGTCGAGGCGAACAGCGCCGCGCCTTCGTCCGCGCTTCCGTGCCCCGGCGGCAGGCCGGCGCCGTCCGGATCCGCGTCGATGTTCCAGGCGGCGATCTGCTCCGGCGTCGCCGGAGTCCCGATGCCGAGCGGCTGGCCGGCGAACGAAGCTCCGCCGAACAGCAGCAAAGCCGCGGCGGCGCCGGCGAGGAGCGCGCTAGACCGCATTGGTCACCGCTCCGTCGGGCGCCACGTTCCAGGCGTGGATGCCGTTATAGTGGTAGTAGGCGTTGTATCCGCGCAACGCGACCAGCGCGTCGTGGCTGGGCTGGACATAGCCGGTCTCGTCGGTGGCGCGGCTCAGCAGTTGCGCGCGTTCGCCGTGCCACCGCCAAGCCAGGCGGAAGCGGGTGAGGCAGCGCGTCATCACCGGATGCTGGAGGGCGGCATCCTTCCAGCTTCGTCCACCATCGGCCGAGACTTCGACGCGCTTGATCTTGCCGCGTCCCGACCAGGCGAGACCCGATATCTCGCGGAATCCGGGCTGGCCCAGCCGCTGCCCGCCGGAGGGCCGGGTGATCACCGACTTCGCCTCCATGACGAAGGCAAATTGCCGCGCCTTCCCGTCCGGCAGCAGCTGCGTGTATTTCGAGGTCTCCTCGCGCGTTTCGAACGGGGCCGTCCCCAACTTGAGCCGACGCAGCCATTTGACGTTCATGTTGCCTTCGTAGCCGGGCAGCAGCAGGCGCAGCGGATAGCCCTGCTCGGGCCGCAGGCGCTCGCCGTTCTGGGCATAGACCAGGAGGGCGTCGTCCAGCGCTTTGGCCATGGGGACGCTGCGCGTCATCGAGGCTGCGTCGGCGCCCTCGGCGAGAATCCATTTCGCGCCCGGGTCGATCCCCGCCTCGTCGAGCACCGTCGCCAGCGGAACCCCGGTCCATTCGCAGCAGCTCAGCAGACCGTGCGTGTCCTGCGCGGTCCAATCCGCCTTCGCGTCTCTCCAATCCTGCGTGTTGCCCGAGCATTCCAGGAAATGGAACCGCGACACCGATGGAAAGCGCAGGATGTCGTCCATGGTGAACACGAGCGGCCGCTTCACCAGCCCGTGGACGAGCAGGCGATGCACCTGGGGGTCGATCGCCGGGATGCCGGCATGGTGGCGCTCGAAATGCAGCCCGCTGGGCGTGACGATGCCGTCCAGATCCTGCAACGGCGTGAGGCTGAAGCTGCTGAGGTCCGAGGCGACCTTTGTGTGCAGCCGCGCGCGGCGCACCACATTCTTCTCGAACGGCGAGGGCTGACCATAGGGCGCGCTGAGGATGGGCGCGCCGGGCTGCGTCTCCCACGGCGGAATCCCCGGCGGATCGCTTTCCGCCGCCGCGCGCGCTCCGCCCGCCGTCGCGAGCGCGGCCGCCGCGCCCGCCCCCATGGCGAGCAAGTCGCGCCGGCCCACGGCCGCC
>JASHSH010000066.1 GCA_030040955.1 Rhodospirillales bacterium | reverse complement strand
GCGATCGGCGCCAAGCTGACCGCCTGCATTCCGATGGCGGTCTTCCTTCTCATGCTGCCATGGTCGGGCGTGCGGACTTTCCTCCAAGGCCGGCTGATCGTGTCGGGGGCGGCAGTCGTCGGGGCGATCGCCGCGTGCCTGGTACTCAATTTCGCCTATGCGCACGCGCTGTTCGGCGACATCCTCGGCCCGCCGGTGCTGAAGGCGGCGATCCCCTCGAGCCTTGGTGAACGTCTAGCGGCGGTCGTCCGCGTGATCGATTCGATGTTCGGACAAACCGCCTTGATCGAGCCATGGAGGGTCGCCGGCCGAATCACTGCCGCGAGCGCTTTCTCGAGGGTCAGCTTCTCGCCCTTGTTCGCGGCATGTTGTTTCGTGCTGATCCTGGCCTGGATTCGAGGGAAGGCGAGCCCGAGGCCGCTGCTCATCATGCTCGTCTCGACATTGATGATGATTCTGGTTCTGACGAACACCGACGGAGGTCATCGATATTTCCTGGCCCCGGCCTTCGTGCTGATGATCGCCGCGGCGGATGCGCAGGCGGGCTCGGCCGCCATCGGCGCGCTCGGGCGGCTGTCGCTCGCGATACTGCTGCTCGGCGCGGCGGCGGTCGGCATCGAAGCCGTGGCGACCGAGGGGACGCTGCTGGTCAAGGACGAATATATCCGCGACCGCGGCTCGTCCTACGCGCGGCTGGTCGAATCGGTGGACTCGCAATGGCCGCTTTCCCGGCTTCGCAATCATGCGGTACGCGACCGGGTCCTGTTCGATCGGGCGGTCGGCGAGGTGGCCCGCCACGCGGCCCATGCCGGCCTCGCCACCTACGAGGATTCCTTCTATTTGCGCGACGTGACCTACAGCCAGTTGCTCTATTGGTCCGAGCCGTCCCCCGGCGTCCATCGGCTGGAATGGCATTTGGACAATCTTGGGTCCTACGACTTCTTCATCGTCGATCCCGAGGCGAAGCCGTACCCGCCCTCCCTGGCCGACCGGCTGGCGCAATGCCGGATGGTGCTTCCGAACGTGGCAATGCCGCCACCCGCCGGTTACGGAGTGCAGGCGTTCGACTGCAAGAATCCCTGATTTCGGGAGCTTCACGCGAATGCCGGCCGGCCCTTCCCCCACCTGGACTCCGGCCTTTGGGACGCCTATAATTTTTCGTTGATTTTCAACGGGGAAGGCTGGGGAAAATGACGGTCCCGCATCTGCGCCTCGTGCCGGACGCGCAAAGCACCGTCCTGATCATCGACGACCAAGCGACCAGCCGCACCATCCTCGAGGAGGTGGCTCGCAACCTGGGCGGGCCGGTGCACGTCGAATCCTTCGGCCGGCCGATCGACGCCGCCGTCTGGGCCGCCACCCATGTCGCCGACCTGGTGCTGATCGATTATGTGATGCCGGAGTTGAACGGCATCGAGCTCGCCCGCCGGCTGCGCGGCTTCGCCGGCTACCAGCACGTGCCCTTCGTCATGGTCACCGTGCGCGAGGACCGCAAGGTGCTGTACGAAGCGCTCGATGCCGGAATCACCGATTTCCTCCACAAACCGGTCGACATCCGCGAATGCCTGGCGCGATGCCGCAACCTGATGACGCTACGCCGCCAGCAGCTCATCCTGGAGGACCGCCGGCGCATGTTGGAGGGGATGGTCGAGGACGCCACCCGCGAGGTGCGCGAGCGCGAGCGCGAGACGCTGTTCCGCCTGGCGCGCGCGGGCGAATTCCGCGATTCGGAGACCGGCAACCATGTCGTGCGCATGGCCCGCTATGCCGGGCTGATCGCGCGCGCCGTCGGCATGGACGGCGACTATGTCGAGACCATCGAGCGTGCCGCGCCGCTGCACGATATCGGCAAGATCGGCATTCCCGACCATGTCCTGCGCAAGCGCGCCAAGCTCGACGAGGCGGAGTGGCAGCTGATGCGCCGCCATCCCGAAATGGGCCACGAAATCCTCAAGGACAGCCCGTCGAAATACCTGCGCATGGGCGCGGTCGTCGCGCTCGCCCACCACGAGAAGTACGACGGATCGGGCTATCCGGGCGGTCTGATCGGCGAGCGCATCCCGCTGCCCGCGCGCATCGTGGCGGTCGCCGACGTGTTCGACGCGCTGACCTCGGTGCGTCCCTACAAGCAGGCCTGGCCGACGGCCGACGCCTTCGCCTATCTCGCGGCCAACGCCGGCGCCCAGTTCGACGGGCGGCTGGTCGAGGCATTCGCCGGCTTCGCCGGCGAGGTCGAACGCGTGCGGCTGGAACTCGGCGATGCGCCCGATGCCCAGGAGCCACCGCCGGCGGAGGCCACGTGATCGGGCGCCTGCGCCGTCTGGTCGGAAGGTTGTGGGAGCGGCTGCGGTCGCGGCCCGACACCGAGCACGAGCAGGCGCTGGTCCGCCTCTCCGTCGGCGTGATCCTGTTCTTCTACCTTCTGCCGAAGGCCGCGACGCAGCCCGGCGAGGCCGCGCGCCTGGCCGAACAGATGTTCGCGGTGATGGTGGCGTATCTCGGCTGCGCGATCGCGATCCTGATCGCGGTCGCGCGCAGCCGCGACGTCTCGGTCGCGCGCCGGCTGGTCTCGATCGTCCTCGATGTCGGCGCGGCGAGCTACTTCCTCGCCGTGCTCGATGCCCGCGGCTTGCCGCTGCTGGTGATCTACATCTGGGTCACCGTGGCCAACGGCTTCCGATTCGGCCCGCGCTACCTGCTGTTCGCGCTGGCCGCCAGCCTGGCGGGCTTTTCGATGGCGGTCTACGTCAATCCGTACTGGCGCGACGCCGCCTGGACGGCACTCGCCATCGCCTGCCTCGCCGCGGCCTTCTGCATCTACGTGCTCACGCTGGTGCGGCGCATGTTCGCGGCGCTGGCCAAGGCGGAGGCGGCCAATCAGGCCAAGCGCCGCTTCGTCTCGGTGGTCAGCCACGAGATGCGCACCCCGCTCAACGCGATCATCGGCATGACCGACATGCTGGGCGAATCGAGCCTGATCGACGAGCAGGTCGACATGGTCGGCACCATTTCCACCGCGTCGAAGACGCTCCTGCGCCTGGTCGAGGACGTGCTCGACTTCTCCAAGATCGAGGCCGGAAGGCTGGTGGTCGAACGCACCGACTTCGACTTGCACGCGTTGGTCAACGCGACCTTGCGCATCATCCGGCCGCAGGCCGAGGCGAAGGGCCTGGCGCTCACCGTCACCATCATGCCCGAGGTGCCGCACGCGCTGCGGGGGGATCCGCACCATCTGCGCCAGGTGCTGATCAACTTGGTCAGCAACGCGGTCAAGTTCACCGCGCAGGGCAGCGTCGTGGTCCATCTCTCGCTGCTCGCCGAGAGCGAGGACGGTGCGCGGGTGAAGTTCTCGGTGCGCGACACCGGCATCGGCATCCCGCCGGAGGTGCAGGGGCGCATCTTCGAGAGCTTCGTCCAGGCCGACCAGTCGACCACCCGCAAATACGGCGGCACCGGGCTGGGCACCGCCATCGCCAAGCAGCTGGTCGAGCTGATGGGC
This sequence comes from Rhodospirillales bacterium, assembly GCA_030040955.1. Classification (GTDB taxonomy): domain Bacteria; phylum Pseudomonadota; class Alphaproteobacteria; order Rhodospirillales; family Magnetospirillaceae; genus JASHSH01. The sequence continues at coordinate 9,199 of JASHSH010000066.1, read as the reverse complement.
GGACGCATCGGGCTGGAAAGCGCGGTGGGGCTCGGCAGCACCTTCTGGTTCGAGCTCGAATTCCCGAAGCAGGCCGACGCGCCTTCGTCGGCGCCCGCCGAGGGAATGCTGTCGGGCGAGCGCGTGCTGTGCGTCGGCTTCCGCGGCGAGGAGGGAGCGGCGCTGCTCGAATCGCTGCGCGGCTGGGGCGCGGGCGTGGTCGCCGCCGGCTCGACCGAGGCGGCGGCGCAGCGCCTAGCCGTGGCGGGCGAGGAATCGCGCCCGTTCCACAGCCTGCTGCTGCATGCCGATTCGGTCCTGGCCGCGCGCCAGGCGATCGCGGTGTGGCGGCGCGCGGACGGGCAGATGCCGCCGGTCGTCCTGTGCCTCGCCGCGGCCGAGCGCCCGGTCGCGGTGGCCGGCGAGTTGGAGGAGGGATTCGCCGCCGTGCTGCACATGCCGGTCCAAAGCCGGCTTCTCTACAACGCGCTGCACGCGCTCTCCGCGCTCGAGGACCGCGCCGCCGCCGCGGGCGTGGTCCGCCTGGCCGACTATCTGCGCAAGCGCGAGCGGGAGCCCGGCCTGCGCATTCTGGTCGCCGACGACAGCGCGGTGAATCGCGACGTGATCGGCAAGATCCTGGAGCGCGGCGGCCATTCGGTGGCGCTGGTCGAGGACGGCGAGGAGGCGCTCGATCGCGCGGAGACCGGCGATTTCGATCTGGTGATTCTCGATCGCAACATGCGCGGCATGGACGGCGTGGCGACGGCGAAGGCGCTGCGCGCGCTCGGCCTGGGCCAGCCCCGCCTGCCGGTGATGATCGTCTCCGCCGACGTGACCCAGGAGGCGCGCAAGGAAAGTCTGGAGGCGGGCGCGGATGCCTTCCTGGGCAAGCCATTGCAGGCGGTGCACCTGCTCGAGCAGGTGAGCGAGTTGTGCCGCGCCGCGCCGCGCCGCCGTGCCCCGGAGGCGGACGCGGCCAAGCCCGCGCCGCGCGCCGCCGCGGTCGTCGCCGCGATCAATACGGAGACCCTGCGGCAACTCGAAAGCCTGGGCTCGCAGTCGGGCTTCGTCGAGCGGCTGGTCGCCTCCTTCGTCGCCGACCAGACCGAGCTGGTGGAGCAGATGGAGCGGGCCGCGCGCGCCGGCGACTTCGCCGAATTCCGGCGCTTGTTGCACGCGATGAAGGGCTCGGCCGCGAGCCTCGGCGTCGAGCGGCTGGCCCATGCCTGCCAGGAGTATCACCGACTGCCCGACGACGAATTGCGCCGGCGCGCCAATCTCGTCGAGTCGATCCGCCAGGAATTCGAGCGCGCGCGCAAGGCGCTCGATCAGTACCTCGAGGAGAGGCGCCGGACCGCCGGATAGGCGCTCGCGCGACCGACAAGCAGGCCTTCAACCATCCGAGCGGGTGAGCGATGTCGTTTTTCCTGACGCTGATCGAGACAACCGACGAGGAGCGCCGCGCCTTGGAGGCGATTCCCAAGGTCCATCACATGATCCATCACGGTCTCTCGCTCGACGAGTACCGCGCCTTCCTGCACGATCTCTATCACGTGGTCTGGCATTTTTGCCCGATCATGGCGGCGTCCGCCTCGCGCCTGGACGACCGGTTCCGCCAGGTCCGCTATCACCTCTACCACAGCATCGAGGACGAGAAGGGGCACGACGCCTGGGTGATGGAGGACGTGGCCGCGGTGGGCGGCGACGCCGAGCTGGTGCGCGCGACCCCGCCCAGCGCGCCGATTCAGGCGATGATCGCCTACAATTACTTCACCTGCGAGCGGGTAGAGGCATGCGGGGTACTGGGGATGCTCTACACGCTCGAAGTGGTCTCCTCGGTTTATGGCGGCCGGGTCGCGGGCGCCATCTCGCGTTCGACCGGAATCCCGGGTCCGGCGGGATTCAAGTTCCTCAACTCGCACGCTTCGATGGATCTCGATCACATGGCAAAGCTCAAGGATCTGATCAAGACCATCGACGACCCAGCGGCGCAGCAAGCGATCGTCACCGCGACGCGCACCAATTTCTGGCTGTTCGGACAGCTGTTCTCGCAGCCTCCGTTCACGCTCCCTGCGACATGATCTCGGGTTCGGGTTCGGCGGCGCCGCCTTCCATGCGCCGCATCTGCGAGCGCACGATGCGGCCCATCATCTTGAGGTCGCGATCCTCGAGACGCATGGCCGCGTCGACCCACACCTCGGCGATGCGGTCGAGCTCGTCGCGCGAGATCGGGTTGACGTGGCGGCGGGCCTGCTGAACCGCCTGGAAGCCGCCGCGCCGGCGACGGTTCCGCGCGATCCATTGCGTCGCCGCCGACCTGCCTTCGCCAGCCCGGGCGAGCACGTCGACGATGCCGATCTCATGCAGCTTGGCCGCCGGCAGCACCTTGCCGCCGGTGATCATCTCCTCCGCCGCGCGCATGCCGAGCCGGCGCGCCAGCAAGCTGAACGCGCCCATGCCGGGGAACAGGTTGAACAGTATCTCCGGCAGGCCCATCTGCGCGCTCTCCTCGGCCACGATCACGTCGGAGGACAGCGCGGTTTCGAAGCCCCCGCCCAGCGCGTCGCCCTGGACCAGCGAGATTGTCGTCATCCACGGGCAGAAATAACCGTGGATGCGCGGATGGATGTTGTCGAGGCAGAGCTTGGCGTAATGCGCCAGCGCCTCGCGCTCGCGCGACTTGATCAAGAGGACGAACAGCGCCAGATCGCCGCCGAGATTGAACACGCCCGGCGTGCGCGATCCGCACACATAGGTGCGCACCTCGCGCATCTCGCCCTGGTGCAGCAGGCGGCCCTGGTTGGCCTGCAAGGCCCCGTCATGCGCGCGTATGTCGTTGAGCAGGCCCAGATTGAAGCAGGCGGTTCCGGTCGCGTTGAACCAGCCCCACAACGTGCCGGTCTCCGGATCGAACTCCGTTTCGTACTGGCCCCGCCGGTGCGCGGCGGCCGAAGGCCGCGGCGCGTCCAGCCGAATGATTTCCGAATGCCCCATTTTTCCCTCCACTTTGCCGCGCGGTCCGCGCCGCTCGGCGCCGGACGGACCTCCGGCATCGCGCGGGGCTCGGACCGCTTCCCCGGGACGCGGTTACTGATGCGCCCCATGACATCTAAATCCCGGAATCTTCCATGCGCAATGACGGACAAATGAAAAATGCGCAAAACTTCGCTTCATTCTTTCATTGAGTGGGCGAAATAATTGCGCGAACGCGCGGTACACAAGGAAAAGCGCGCAGCCGATGCGGAATTTTCTGTTTCGGACTAATATGATGGCGAGGCAGAACGCCCGCGCGGTCGCGAACGGGCGGCGCCTTGGTGCGGGAGGAACGCAATGACCGTCAATGTCTCGATGCTGATTTTGAGTCTGGCCCTGCTGCTGCTGATCCAGCTGATCCAGGCCACGCAGGTGATCCGGCTGCACGGCCAGCCCTACGCGCTGAGCCCGCGCGACAATCCGGTGGATGTCGGCGTCCTTGGCGGGCGCATCCAGCGGGCGAAGGTCAATCTGGTCGAAAATCTAATGCTGTTCGCGCCGCTTTCGGTGCTCGCCGAGGCGCTCAAGAGCGATCCGAAGCTGGTCGCCTGGGGGGCGGCGATCTTCTTCGTCGCCCGCGTGCTGCATTTCCCGCTCTACCTCGCCGGCATCGCGTTGGTGCGCACGTTGGCCTGGCTGGCAGGGGTGATCGGCTGCGTGCTGATCGCGCTCGCGATCCTGGGCTGGGCGTAGCGAGAAGTCGCGCGGAGCGGCGACCAGGGGCGCGGCCGGCTTCAGCCGCCGCCGGACAACGCGTTCTCCAGCACGGTCATCACGCGGGCATGGAGCTGCTTTTTGTTGACCGGCTTCACCATATAGGCCGCGGCACCCAGCTTGGCGGCCGCCTTCACGATCGGCGCCACGCTATGGCCGGTGAGGAAGATCACCGGTATATCCTTGGCGCCGGTCCAGCTGTGCTTGCGCAGGGAATCGACGAAGTCGAGCCCGTTCATCGGCTTCATCTCGACGTCGCAGATGATCAGGCCGGGATTGGCGATGGGGAGCTGGCGCAGGGCGTCATTCCCGTCGCCGGCCTGGTAGATCTCGCGAAACCCGATCTCGCGCAGCATCCCGGCGACGGTTTCGCGCAGAAACGCGTTGTCGTCGACGATCATCACCCGAATCGTCGACACCAGGAACCCCATGGCTGCGCTCCCTTGCGCCCGCCCCCCGCGCGGGGCCGAGAATAGCATTTCGCCCGCGCGGCCCGATACCGATTTGCGGCCCCGCCCGGGCGTTGAAATTTCCGTAGATTCGCCGTAGTTCGGACCGCGGATCGAGGAGGGAGGGTCAGTGGCTACGGTCCTGTCGGGGGCGGCCGTGCTCGCCATGGACGCCCAGGCCACCCAATACGCCGCGGCGGACATACGCATCGAGGGCGGCAAGATTGCTTCGGTCGGCGCGGCCGGCGCCGGACGGGAGCCGGGCGACGAGATCGTCGATTGCGCGGATACGCTGGTCATTCCCGGACTGATCGACGCACATACGCATGCCTGCACGGGCCTGCTGCGCGGCCTGGCGGAGGACAAGCCGCGTGCGTTCTGGTCCGCGGGCTACAACCTGCCCGGCCAGGAGCGGCTCACCGTCGAGGATTACGTCGCCTCGGCGCGGGCATCCTGCGCGGAATTCCTCCTCAATGGGGTGACCTGCATCGCGGACCGGTTCTCGCACATGGCGAGGATCGGCGAGGCGATCGAGGAATCCGGCATGCGCGCCGTGCTCGGCCAGACCATCGCCGACGAGAAGGCGCCGGTCGATTGGCGCAGCGCGGAGATCGTCCTGGAGCGTTGGGGTACCGATCCCGAAAGGCGGGTAAGCGCGGGGATCGCGCCGCACGCGCTGGACACGGTCTCGGACGAATTGCAGCGGCGCTGCGCGCGCGAGGCCGAGCGGCGCGGCTGCCGCGTCCTCCTTCATGTGGCCCAGAGCGAGATCGAGGTCGCGAAGCTGCGCGGCCGAGGCTATCCCGGCGCGCTCGCCTGCTTGGAGGCAAATGGGCTCGTCGGACCGTGGGTGGTGGCGGCGCACTGCATCTATCTGAACGAGGAGGAAATCCGCACCTGGCCGCGCTCGCGCGTCTCGATCGCGCATTGCCCGGCGAGCAACATCAAGATCGAAGGCCGCACGCTGCCGCTCGCGCGCCTGGCGGGCAAGGTGGCGATCGGCCTCGGCACCGACTGGGCGGCCTCGGACAACGCGATGGATATGTTGGCCGAGTGCCGCCTCGCCGCGCTGGTCGGCAAGCTCAAGGCCGACGACCCGGAGGCGCTGACGGTGGAGGCGATGCTGCGCATGGCCACGATCGACTCGGCCCGCGCGCTCGGCGTCGATCGGCAGGTCGGCAGCATCGAGCCGGGCAAGCGCGCCGACTTAGCCGTCATCGACCTGTCCCGGCCCTCGGCCAATCCGCGCCATTCGCTGGCCGCCAACCTGCTCTACTCGATCGATTCGAGCGCGGTGCGCGACGTGTTCGTCGACGGCGTCGCGCTGGTGCGCGATCGCCGCCTGGTGCGCCAGGACGAAGCGGCACTGCTGCGCGATGTCGACCGGCGCCTGGCCGGGCACAGGCTTTCCGACGGTTAGGCCGGGCTAGTTGGCGACCGGTCCGCACCAGCCCGGCAGATAGTCGGCCGCGCCGCCCTTGGCCAGCTTGAGCGACTTGTTCAGTGCCGCCTGGAAGTCGCGCTTGACCGCCCTGGGCTTGATCCGGCGGCGCAGGAAATCCGCCCACAGGAATTCGCTGAATGGGGTCGTGTCCTTGGCGAAGCCGCCCAGCCGGCGCAGCTCGCCGGCCAGCGAGCGGTAGGGGTCGTCCACCATGTCGGCGACCGACTTGGGTATGTCGCGGTAGTGACGCCGCTCGCCATTCGCGTCGAACGGGTGCATCCAGCCGAAATTGTCGAGCGCGAACCAGAAGGAATCGGGTTCGAGATGCGACAGGTTCTTGACCACCGTGATCATCAGCTTCTTCACCCCCTCTTCGTGCAGCGCGCGGGCGAGGTGATGGTGGTCGATCACGTAATGCCGCCCCTTGGGGCCGAGTACGACCGGGATCATGTGCCGGCCGAGGAAATCGCCGGCGCTCTCGCCGCCGGCACGTTCGCGCCAAGCCTTGCGCTTGGCCTCCACCTCGAGCATGCCGACGGTGATTTGCGTCGGCCGCAAACTCGCGATGGCAACCGGATGCAGGATCGGCTCGCGCACGGTGATCATCGATTCCTCCTCGGCGCCGCCGCGCCGCGACCGGCGCGGATCAGGCCCCCTTCCACACCGGCGCCCGCTTCTCCCGGAACGCGCGCACGCCTTCGTCCTGGTCGGACGAGCGCAACGCCTCGATCAGCGCGGGCAGGCGCAGCGCCTGCGCCTCGGCCGGGGAGAGGCTCTCTCCCGCCCGCACCATCTGCTTGATCGCGCGGATCGAGAGCGGCGCGCAAGCTAGGATTTCTCCCAGCCACCGGTCCACCGCCGCGTCCAGACCGTCGGACGGCACCACTTCGTTGACCAAACCAAGCCGCAGCGCCTCGTCGGCGCCGATCCGACGCCCCGTCAGCAACATGCCCATCGCCCGGACGTGGGACAGTCTCCGCGGCAGCAGCGCGATGCCGCCGTCCAGCGCCAATCGCCCGACCCGGGGTTCGGGCAGACCGAAGGTCGCGCTCTCCGCCGCGACCACGATGTCGCAGCCGAGCACCATCTCGAACCCGCCGCCCAGCGCGTGCCCGTTGACCCGCCCGATCACGGGCACGTCGAGGCTCGTACGCAGGGCGATGCCGCCGAACCCGCCGGGCCGCGGCGCGGCCCAGTATTCGAGTCCGGTCATGCCGCCCGCGGCCTTCATGTCCGCCCCGGTGGAAAAGGCGCGGTCGCCCGCCCCGGTAAGCACCACGGCGCGTACCGAACGGTCGCGCTCGATGCTTTCCCAGATCGCGATCAGCTCACGTTCGGTCGCCTGGTCGACGGCGTTCATCCGCTCCGGCCGGTCGATGGTGACGCGCGCGATCCCGCGCTCCAGCACGAAGCGGACGTTCACGGCAGCACCTTGTCCGCGCGCAGCCGCGCGATCCGCGCCGGGTCGTAGCCGAACTCCTCGAGCACCTGATCGGTATGCTCACCCAGCGCGGGCGGCGCGTGCCGCAGCCGGAACGCGGAGCCGTCCATCGAAAGCGGCGAGGCGACCAGGCGCATCGGCTCGTTGCCGCCGCGCACCGCCGGTCGGTCGAGCGAAAGAACCATGCCGTTGGCGGCGGTCTGGCCGGATTCCAGCGCCTCGGCCAGCGTCTGGACCGGCGCGCAGAGCAGGTCCTGCTCGTCCAACCTGGCCAACCAGTATTCGGTCGTGTTCGATGCGAACTTCTCCCGGAACAGCGCCTGCAAATCCTCGCGGCGCGCCACTTGGTCCTCGAAGGTCGCGTAGCGCGGATCGGCCGAGAGATCGGCCACGCCCAGCGCCGCGCAGATGTCGCGCAGCGGATTGGTCTTGAACGCGCCGACCAGCACCAGCGCGCCGTCGGTGGTGCGGAACACGCCGGTCAGCGGATACGAGCCCCAGTTCAACTCGCGCTTGCGCTGCATCCACATCGCCGCTTCCTGCATCTGCATCGCCAGCATCGAGTCGTAGAGCGAGACCGAAATCTGCTGTCCGCGCCCGGTCCTCTCCCGCTGGAGCAGAGCGAGGAGGATCGCCTGCACCATGTGCATGCCGGCGGAATAGTCGGCCAGCGCCGTGCAGTAGACCGAAAGCGGCACCGTCGCATCGGATTTGCGCGCCATCACGCCCGACATCGCCTGGGCCAGAATGTCCTGGCCGCCCTTGTGGGCGAGCGGCCCGCTCTGCCCGAAGCCCGAGCCGAATGCGCAGATGATGCGCGGATTGATCTCGGCGAGCCTGGCGTAGCCGAAGCCCATGCGCTCCATCACCCCGGCGCGGAAATTGTTCACCACCACGTCCGCGTGCTTCGCCATCTCGTACACGACCGCCTTGCCGGCCTCGGAGCGCGTGTCCAGCACAATCGAGCGCTTGTTGCGGTTCAGGCTGCGGAACACCGGATTGTCGAGGCCGTCGGGATCGAGCCCGACCGAGGTGCGGGAAAGGTCGCCGGTTCCCGGCCGCTCGATCTTGATCACGTCGGCGCCGTAGTCGGCGAGCATCTGAGTCGCGCAGGGGCCCATCATCACCTGGGTGAAGTCGAGCACGCGGACGCCGGCCAGCGGCTGCGGCGCGCTCGCGCCATTGCCGCGCTCGCTGGTCACGACAACGCCTCCACCGGCACATTTGCGTTAGGCGCGGGCACGTCGCCCGGATCGGCGCCCTGCGCCCGCATCCCCGCCTGGATCGCCCGCGCATCCACCCGCGATACGCCGATGCCTCCTTGAATGGCGAGGGCGGCGGCAATTCCGGCGGCCTCGCCCATCGCCATGCAGGGCGGAATCTCGCGCGACATCTTCTGCGCCGCCGAGGTCGCCGAGTAATGTCGGCCCGCGACCAGCAATCCTTCGACCCCGCGCGGCAGCAGGGCGCGGTACGGGTAATAGTAATCGCGGCCGCGCGCTACGCTGTCTCGGAAATGGCGCCGCTCCATCACATCCTCCTTGGTCATCACATAGACCCCTTCGAGCAGCCGCGTCTGGCGGATGCCGAGCTGAGGGGCCACGTCGATCACGTGGGCGCCGCGGAAGCCGGGCAGGTGCGCGCGCGCGAACTCGACCGCCTCGGCGATATGCTTGCGGCCGGCGAAATCGGCACGTGTGAGATCGGCGACCGCGAGGCCGTCATAACCGGTCATGTGGGGACAGTTGCACCAGACGATGCCAGGCAGCGGAGTCTTCAGCCACCATTTGTCCCAGGAACCGCCGAGGATGCGCTTGATCTCGCGGTCGCGGGCGCGGAACTCTTCCGGTTCCTCGTATTCGAACCGTTCGGCTTCGTCGGTGTCGATGCCCCCCAGGCGGAACACGGTGGTGACGATGTAGGCGCCCTGGATATGCGACGCGCCGGCCGAGGCCGCGACATCGAGATCGCCCGAGGCGTCGACCACCACCTCGCCGAGGATCGCCTGGCGGCCCTCCTTGCTTTCGACGATCACGCCGGCGCAGCGCCCGTCGGCGACGATCGCGCGGACGAAGCTGCTGTGCAGGCGGAGATGGATTTTGGCTTCGGCTACCATGTCGTTGGAGGCGCGCTTGA
>JASHSH010000065.1 GCA_030040955.1 Rhodospirillales bacterium | reverse complement strand
TCCGACATCTGCCCGCTGGTGATGCCCTCGACCAGCGGCATGCGGATGATCAGGTCCGAGGCGGTGCCGAAATTCTGCACCTGCGACTTGGCCAGCGACGCCTTCTCCAGCGCCGCCTGCGCCGCGGCCGGATCGGCGGCGTCGGGGTAGTGCACCTCGATCACCGTGCCGCCGGTGAACTCGACGCTGAAATTGAGCCCGCGGGTGGCGAGGAAGAAGATGGCGAGCAGGAAGGTCACCAGCGAGATGATGGTGGTCGTGCGCGCATACGACATGAACGGGATGTCGCGGCGGAAGCGGAAGAATTCCATCGGCCTGCCCCCCGCGCCTCAGATCGAGACCCGCTCGATCTTGCGCCGCCGCCCGTAGGTCAGGTTGACCATGGCGCGCGAGACCACCACCGCGCTGAAGATCGAGGTCAGGATGCCGATGCACAGCACCACGGCGAAGCCGCGCACCGGCCCGGTGCCGTAGGCGAACAGGGCCAGGCCGGCGATGAAGTTGGTGACGTTGGAATCGAGGATGGTGGCGAAGGCGCGCTGGTAGCCGGCATGGATCGAGGCGTGCGGCGTCTGCCCGGCGCGCAGCTCCTCGCGGATGCGCTCGTTGATCAGCACGTTGGCGTCGATCGCCATGCCGACGGTGAGCGCGATGGCGGCGATGCCGGGCAGCGTCAGCGTCGCCTGGAGCAGCGACAGCAGCGCGACCAGCAGGATCACGTTGACCGCGAGCGCGGCGGTCGAGAAGCCGCCCACGATCCGGTAGTAGATGCACATGAACACGGCGATGGCGGCGAAGCCCCAGATCACCGAATGCTCGCCCTTGGTGATGTTCTCGGCGCCCAGGCTGGGGCCGATGGTGCGCTCCTCGACGATCTCCATCGGCGCCGCCAGGGCGCCGGCGCGCAGCAGGAGCGAGATCTCGTTGGCGTCCTTCACGCTCATCCGCCCGCCGCTGATCTGCACGCGGCCGCCGTCGATCTGGGTGCGGATCACCGGCGCGGTCACCACCTGGCCCTTGCTGCCGCGGTCGACCAGGATGATCGCCATGCGCTTGCCGACATTGTCCCGCGTGAGCTGCGAGAAGATGCGCGCGCCGCGCGTGTCCAGCGTGATGTCGACCGCCGGCTGGCCGTTCTGGTCGAAGGCGGCCGCCGCCGAGGCGATGTTCTCGCCCGTGAGCACGATCGCCTTGTGCACCAGGATCGGCTGGCCGTCGCGGCCGTTCTGGTAGAACTCGTCGCCCGGCGGCACCTGGCCGCGCATCGCCTGGGTCAGACTGGTGGGATCGGCATGCTCCTCGTCGACCATGCGGATGTCGAGGCTGGCCGTGCGCCCCAATATGTCCTTGGCCTTGGCGGTGTCCTGCACGCCGGGGAGTTCGACCACGACGCGGTCGTCGCCCTGCTGCTGGATGATCGGTTCGGCGACGCCGAGCTCGTTCACCCGGTTGCGCAGCGTGAGCACGTTCTGCTGCAGGGCCTGCTGCTGGAAGGTCTTCAGCCCCTGCGCGTTCAGCGTGGCGGAGAGGCGCTGGTCGTCGAGTGCCGCGATCGTCATCGTGGGCAGCGCGCGGCGCAGCGCGTCCGCGCCCGCCCCCTCGGTCTGCGCGTCCTTGAACTTGACGACGAGGGCGTCGCCCTCGCGGTCGACTCCGGCCAGCGGCACCTTGGCGTCGCGCAGGATGGTGCGCACCTCGCCGGTCTCGCGGTCGAGCTGCTTGTTGAGCGCGGCGCCCATGTCGACCTGCATCAGGAAATACACGCCGCCGCGCAGGTCGAGCCCGAGATACATCGGCAGCGCGCCGATCGAGGCCAGCCAGGGGGGCGTGGCGGCGAGCAGGTTGAGCGCGACCGTGTAGCCGGGGCCGAGCGACTTCTCCAGCTGGTCCTTGGCCTTGATCTGGGTGTCGGTGTCGGCGAAGCGGACCTTGACCCCGGTCGGATCGAGGATCGCGCCGCCGAACGGCACCTGGCCGGCGGCCAGCGCGTCCTCGACGCGCTTCATCAACGCCTGATCGGGCGCGGCGGTCGATTCCAGCGGCGAGACCTGCACCGCGGGCACCTCGCCGAACAGGTTGGGCACGGCGTAGATCAGCCCGAGCGCCAGGGCGACCAGGATGACGGCGTAGCGCCACCGCGAATAGCGATTCATCGGGCCCGGCTCCCGGCCGCCGGCCTGTCCGTCACTTGCCGCCGAGCAGGCGCGACAACAGGCCCCCGAGTCCGGAAGGCGGCGGGGGAGGAGGTGGCGGCGGCGGATCGGCGTCGTTGGCCGCCGCCTCGGCGCCGGAGGCGTCGTTCGCCGGCTTGTCCTTGGCGCCGGCCGCGCCGGCCACCGGCTCGGTCTTGGCCATCACGTCGGTCACCGCGTTGCGCAGCAGGCGGATGCGCACGCCCTCGGCGATCTCGACCTGCACTTCGGAGTCGCTGACCACCTTGATCACGGTGCCGATGATGCCGCCCTGACTGGCGATGCGGTCGCCGCGGCGCAGATTGTTCACCATCTCGCGGTGCTTCTTGGCCTTGGTCTGCTGCGGCCGGAGCAACAGGAAATAGAACACGACGAAGATCAGGACGAAGGGCAGGAACTGCTCGAGTCCCGCCGTTCCGCCGCCGCCGGAAGCCTGCGCCCAGGCTTGGGAAATCAGCATTTTCAAGGTCTCCGCCGAACGAAGGACGGGACTATATGGATTGGCCCCGCAAACCGCAAGTCGCGGGCCGGGCGGCGCTTCCCTGCACGCAAGAAGCCCCGCCAACTACCATTCTTCGTCATGCTCGGGCCGGGCGAAGCCCGCGACCCGGGCATCCACTTCGTTCGCGTCGACACGGCGTGGATGGCCGGGTCAAGCCCGGCCATGACGGCGAAGCACGCCCGCCTCCCTTGGGCGGCACGGAGCCGCGTGCTAGCTTGCCGCCATGTTCGAGGAACAGGACGCGAAGCGGCTGCTCGCACGCATCGCCGGCGCGCTCGAGCGCATCGCGCCGCCGCCGCCGCCCGCCGCTGACTTCGCCGCTTCCGACGCCTTCGTCTGGCACGCGCGTCCGGAGGGGCTCGAGCCGGTGCGCGAGGTCAACCGCGTCGAGCTCGATCTCTTGAAGGGCATCGAGAGCCAACGCGACGCGCTGCTGGCGAACACGCGCCGCTTCGCCCAGGGCCTCCCCGCCAACAACGCGCTGCTGTGGGGCGCGCGCGGCACCGGCAAATCCTCGCTGGTCAAGGCGGTGCATGCCAAGGTGCACGCCGAGAGCAAGGGCGCGGTCGCGCTGGTCGAGATCCACCGCGAGGACATCCCCTCCCTGCCGCGCCTGCTCGACCTGCTGCGCACCGCGCCCCGGCGCTGGCTGCTGTTCTGCGACGATCTCAGCTTCGAGGGCGCGGACACCAGCTACAAGTCGCTGAAGGCGGTGCTCGAGGGCGGCATCGAGGGCCGGCCGCGCAACCTGGTCTTCTACGCCACCTCGAACCGCCGCCATCTGATGAGCCGCGAGATGATCGAGAACGAGCGCTCGACGGCGATCAGCCCGAGCGAGGCGGCCGAGGAAAAGGTCTCGCTGTCCGACCGTTTCGGACTCTGGCTCGGCTTCCACAACATCGACCAGGACACCTTCTTCGCCATCGTCGAGGGCTACGCGCGCGCCTATTCGCTCGGCGTGGCGGAGGGCGAACTGCGCGCGCTGGCGACGGAATGGTCGGTCACCCGCGGCGCGCGGTCGGGCCGCGTCGCCTGGCAGTTCATCCAGGACCTGGCTGGCCGGCTTGGGAAGAAGCTGGGCTAGTCTCCGCCGGCAGCAGCACCGTCGGGTCGATCGCGTGCACGCCCTGGCGCAGCTCGAAATGCAGCTGCGGCTCCGCCACCCCGCCGGAATCTCCCGATAGCGCGATGCGCTGACCCTGCCTTACATGGTCGCCGCGCTTGACCAGCAGGGTCGAATTGTTGGCGTAGGCGGTGACGTAGCCCGTTCCGGTGTGCTTGATCAGCAGCAGATTGCCGAAGCCGCGCAGCTCGTTGCCGGCATAGGCGACCTCGCCGTCGGCGGCGGCGACCACCGGCGTGCCCTTCGGGACCGCGATGTTGATCCCGTCATTGTGCTGGCCTTTGCCGACATTGCC
>JASHSH010000064.1 GCA_030040955.1 Rhodospirillales bacterium | reverse complement strand
CCGGGACCGGTGATCCGGGAGCGCGCCGCGCGGCTGCGCGAGGCGGGCGGGCGCGCGCTCGCCGCCTTCTCCGCCGCCAAGGTCGGAGGCCAAGCGCGCGTACTCGTCGAGGAGCCGGGGCGGGGCCGCTGCGAGCATTACCTCCCGGTACGCTTCCTGGCCTCGCATGCGCCGGGCAACGTGGTCGCGCTCCGCATCGTCGAATCCGGGCCCGAGGGTCTGCGCGGAGAGTTGGCGGCTTGACCGGCGGCGCGGGCTGGATCGAGCGCCTGCGCCGCGGACTTGGGCGCTCGTCCGCCCGGCTCGGCCAGGGCATTTCCGACATCCTCGCGAAGCGCCGGCTCGACGCCGAGGCGCTGGTCGAGATCGAAGAGCTGCTGATCGCGGCCGATCTCGGTGCCGCGACCGCTGGGCGCCTGGCGGCGAAGCTTGGCGAAGCCAGGCTCGCGCGCGACATCTCGGCCGAGGGCGTGAAGGAGGAACTTGCCCGCTCGATCGCCGAAATCCTGGCGCCCTACGCCCGGCCGCTCGTCCTCGATCCCGCGCGCAAGCCGTTCGCCATCCTGGTGGTCGGCGTCAACGGATCGGGCAAGACCACGACCATCGGCCGGCTCGCCAAGCTGTTCCGCGACGAGGGCAAAACGGTCACGCTGGCGGCCGGCGATACGTTCCGCGCCGCCGCCGTCCAGCAGCTCAAAATCTGGGGCGAGCGGGCCGGCTGCCCGGTGGTGGCGCGCGACCAGGGCGCCGACGCCGCCGGGCTGGTGCACGACGCGCTGAGCGAATCGCGCGCGCGCGGCGACGATGTGCTGTTGATCGATACCGCCGGGCGGCTCCACAACAAGAGCGACCTGATGGCCGAATTGGGCAAGATTTTGCGCGTGATGCGCCGCATCGATCCCAGCGCGCCGCACGAGGTGCTGCTGGTGCTCGACGCCACCGTCGGGCAGAACGCGCACAACCAGGTCGAGGTGTTCCGCGAGATGACCCAGGTGACCGGTCTCGCCATGACCAAGCTCGACGGCACCGCGAAGGGCGGTGTGCTGGTCGGGCTGGCCGAGCGTTTCGCGCTGCCGATCCGCGCCATCGGCGTCGGCGAGGGAATCGACGATCTACGCCCGTTCGACGCGGAGGACTTCGCCCACGGCCTGGTCGGGCTCGGTGATTCTAGATGACCAGGTTGACGTAGCTGCCGCGCGGCGCCGACTTGTCGTAGACTTGGCCACCCGATTTGACGAGCTGGCTCGGCTGGCTCTGCTTCGCGCTCACCGGGCGGATCGAATTCGCGGCCGGTGTGAGGATCAGGGGCGGGTTGAGGTTGGTGGCGGATGTCCTGCCGGTTGCGGCGGTGCCGCCCAAACTATTGACAACGCTGGAAATTCCGCTGTCCGCCATGGACTCCCGCTCCCTGTTCGCTCGGTTGCGAGACTAGACTCCGAACCCTTGCCAAAGGGTAAACGCGGCCCGCGCAAGTTCTTGGTCGCGCCCGAGGCCGGCGCTAAAATCCGCGCGCGGAAGAGGCCTGCATGCTCAAATTCATCGGCAAAGCATTGTCCGGAATGGTCCTCACCAAGGAGGGCAAGCAAGCCGCGGCCCAGCTCGCCGCCGCCAAGCAGGGCAAGCCGATACCCGCGCCGCCCGCCCGCCGGAACAAGCCCAAGCAGGGGGAAGGCGAGGAGGTCAGCGACGAAATCCGCGCCTTCATCGAGGCGGTGATGGAGGAGGCGCGCAACGCGGTCCGCGCCGAGATGACGCAGGACGCGATCGACAATGCGCGCAGCAAGCTCGAGGCGGCGGACATCATCCGCGCCAAGGCCGCGGCGGCGAAATCGAAATCGGGCGGCGGGACCGCGGCCTCGCGGGCCACGCTGATCAGCAACGCGCTCAGCGTGCACAAGGCCAAGCAGGCGATCCTCAAGAATCTGTCCGACGAACAGCGCGCGAAGCTGGTCGCGCTGGCGATGAAGACCCTGCTCAACGAAGGTAGAAGCAAGTAGTGGTCGCCGCCGGCCCCGAGGCGCTGGCGGATTCACTGATCGCCGGCGACCGCAGGGCGCTCGCGCGCGCCATCACCCTGATCGAATCGACCAAGGCCGAGGACCGGGCCCGGGCCGAGGCGTTGGTCGAGCGTCTCGCTCCGCGCGCGGGCAGCGCGCTGCGCATCGCCATCTCCGGCGCGCCGGGGGTCGGCAAATCGACCTTCATCGAGGCCTTCGGCCTGCACGCTGTGTCGCAAGGACGCCGCGTGGCCGTGCTCGCCGTGGACCCGTCGAGCCCGCGCTCGGGCGGCGCGCTGCTCGGCGACAAGACGCGGATGGTGGAGCTCGCCCGCACCGAGGGCGCCTTCATCCGCCCCTCGCCCTCGCGCGGCACGCTGGGCGGCGTGCATCGCCGCACCCGCGAGTCGATCCTCGCCTGCGAGGCGGCGGGATTCGACCTCATCCTGGTCGAGACGGTGGGCGTAGGCCAGTCGGAGACCGAGGCCGCCGGCATGGTGGATGCGTTCTTGCTCCTGCTCGCGCCGGGCGCCGGCGACGAATTGCAGGGACTCAAGCGCGGAATCGTCGAGCTGGCCGACGTCGTCGCGGTCAACAAGGACGATGGCGAGCTGGCGGCCGCGGCGCGCCGCATGCAGTCCGAGTACCGCGCCGCACTGCATCTGCTCCGCCCGATGCACGCCGAATGGCAGGTGCCGGTGCTGCGCTGCTCGGCGCTCGAGCGCAAGGGCATCGACTCGGTCTGGTCGGCGACGCTGCGTCACTGCGCGGCGATGGAGGCCAGCGGCGCGTTCGCGGCGCGGCGCGCCGGCCAGTCGAAGGATTGGCTGTGGAGCGAATTGCGCGAGGGGCTGGTCGAGCGCTTCCTTGCCGATTCGCGGCTCAAATCCAGGCTGGCGCGCGCCGAGGCGAAGGTGGCGGAAGGCGCGATCGCGCCGACCGCGGCGGCGCGCGATCTCCTCGCCGGGTTCGGCAAAATCGGACGCGGATCCTAGCGGCGCGGCGAAACAGGGTAGGGCGTGCCGTCGCGGTGCGAATAGATCGTCGCCTTGCCCGCGACCGGCACGGCGGCGGCTAGGTCGATGTCGGGATACAGCGCCGAATCGTTCGCGGTCCGGGTGCCCATTTCGAGGATGCGCGCTTCCGACCGCGAGCGGTTCTGGAGATGATGCCCGTCGGCATCGCCGGCCGTGAATCCGGCCGAGTCGCCGGCGCGCAGCACTTCTTCGCCGGCATCGGTGACCAGCACCACCTCGCCTTCGAGAATGTAGACGAATTCGTCGGTGGTCCGATGCCAATGGCGCTGGCTCGACCAGGCGCCCGGCTCCAGCACCAGCAGATTCACCCCGAACTGGGTGAGTCCGGCCGCGTCGCCCAGTCGCTTGCGCCGACGCCCGCGGCAGGGCTGGTCAAACGGAGCGGGATAGGTGCTGCCCGCGATCTCGGGAATCGAGGCCGTGTCGATGCGCTTGCCGGGCATGCGCTTACCTCCGCCGCCGCGCGAGCGGACCGGCGCTCGCCGGCGCAGTGTAGGGTGGCGCGGGTTCGCAACCTAGTCCGCGAAATCCTGCGCCAGGCTGGCGCGCAACGGTTCGGACAGGATCGCCATGTGGCCGTATTGCGGGTGCGCGATCGCCAGCACGATCTCGGTTCCGGGACGGCGGAAAGCGGCGATCTGGTCGGGCGCGAACGGGAAGTGCAGGAAATGCACCGACGAGGTCTTGCCCGCTTCGTTGGTGCGCTCGACATCGCGCTCGGGCCGGGCGCGCGCCTCGCCGCCGGGGAGCCGGATGGCGATCGCGTCCTCGATGCCGCCGAGCCGGCCGAGCATGCGGGCGCGCTTCTCGGCGTCCTCGATCTCGATCAGCATGGTGGCGACGAGTTCGCGCCCGTTGGGGATCAGCGGATTGTAGGCGGCGAGCTCGCCGTCGATCTGCTCGTCCCCACCCTTCTCGATGAACAGCATCTCGTGGATCTGGTGCCAAACCGTGCGGCGGGATTCGAAGCTGAAGGTTACGAACGGGCCGACCTCGATTCGGCGCCCGCCGCGGAGCGCACTCAGCTCGCGGCGGAGGTCGCGCCGGCGCGCGGAATAATCGGGCATCGGCAATATCTCGGCCCGCGCGATCGGCGCGTTCCCGCTCATCCGCGCGCGTCCCCGTCCATCAATCCGTAGGCGCGGGCGAGCAGTTCGATCGGATGCCAGGAGCGCTCCGGCGCCGGGCCGGCGCCCGGCTCGGTCTCGTGCAATATCTGCACGCCTTGGACGATATGGTCGGCGGCGAGCGGGCATTCGGAGGCGACATAGGCGCGCGGCGCGGACGCGACCTGGCGCGCCACCGGGCGGCCGATCTTGATCGCGGTGTCGAAATTCCCGGCCATCACGCCCCACGAGCCGCCATGTCCCGAGCAGCGCTCGATCACGCCAAGCTGGAAGTCGGGGATCAGGCGCAGCATCTCGGCGGCCTTGGCGCCCACGTTCTGCGCCCGCGCGTGGCAGGCGAGCTGGAGCCAGGCCCCGCCGGGCAACGCCTTCAGCCCCGGCGCGACTCCCTCCTTGGCGGCGATGTCCATCACATATTCGCTCACATCGCGGGTGGCGGCGGCCAGCGCGGCGATGTCGGGATCGTCGGGCAGCAACAGCGGCCATTCGCTGCGCAACATCAGCGCGCAGGAGGGCACCAGCGCGACCACGGCGTATCCCTTGTCGACCCAGGGACGCAAGGCACGCGCGATCCGGCGCGCGCGCGCGGCCACGTCGGGCAGATCGCCCTGTTCGAGCTTGGGCATGCCGCAGCATTCGGGATAGACGACCTCGGTCTCGACGCCGAGATGCGCGAGCACGGCGCGCGCCGCCTCGCCGATGCCGGGATTGTTGTAGTTGACGAAGCAGGTGGCGTAAATCACCGCCTTGCGGCCGCGCGCGGGCGCGCCCGCGTTGACGGCGACGGGACGCCGCCGCGCGCGCGCGACGAAGCTCGTCGAATGGAAGCGCGGCAGCTTCGCCTTGCGGTGCACGCCGGCGAGCAGGGCGAGGATCGCGCGGGCGAGCTTGTTGCGCGTGTCGCTCGCCCAGTTGACCAGCGGCGCGACCAGGCCGGCGAGCCTGCCGTTGCGGTCGGTCGCGGTGAGCTGGCGGATGGCGAAGGGAACGCCGCGCTTCCTGGCCTCGGTCGCTCTGGCGCGCAGCATCAGATGCGGGAAATCGAGATTGAACGGATGCGGCGGCACATAGGGGCACTTGGTCATGAAGCACATGTCGCAGAGCGTGCAGGCGTCGACCACCGCGCCGAACGCCCCGCTCTTCACCTCGCCGATCTCGCCCGCTTCCGTCGCGTCGATCAGATCGAACAGGCGCGGGAAGCTGTCGCAGAGATTGAAGCAACGCCGGCAGCCGGCGCATATGTCGAAGACGCGCCGCATCTCCTTGTCGAGCGCGGCCTCGTCATAGAAGGCATCGTCGCGCCAGGCGAGCGCATGCCGCGCGGGCCGATCCAGCCCGCCTTCGCGGAAATCCGCCATCTCTCCCCCGTCGATGCCGGCGGCGCACGCCTTCCCGCGCGGAGCGGCGGGAAGGCGCCCGTGCGCGCGCGCCGGGAGTGGGTGTTCAGATCGAGTCGAGCGCCTTGGTGAAGCGGCCGGCGTGCGATTTCTCGGCCTTGGCCAGCGTCTCGAACCAGTCGGCGATTTCGGTGAACCCTTCCGAGCGGGCCGTTTTGGCCATGCCCGGATACATGTCGGTGTATTCGTGGGTCTCGCCCGCGATCGCGGCCTTCAGGTTCTTCTTGGTGTCGCCGATCGGCAGCCCGGTGGCCGGGTCGCCCACCACTTCGAGAAACTCGAGATGGCCGTGCGCGTGTCCGGTCTCGCCTTCCGCGGTGGAGCGGAACACCGCCGAGACGTCGTTGTAGCCCTCGACGTCGGCCTTCTGCGCGAAATAGAGATAGCGGCGGTTCGCCTGCGATTCGCCGGAGAACGCGTCCTTCAAATTCTGCTCGGTCTTGCTGCCCTTCAGCGCGGCCATGTCCCTTCTCCCTCCGCTAAGGCGGCGCGTGCGTCGTCCGCGCGGCGAGCGCCGCTACGAAGACCACGCGTCGGCCTGGACTGATACGAAGATGATGGGGCGATCCGCCGTCCGGATCAAGAATTTTTTAGAATGATTATAATGTCAGCGGCGTTACCGGAATTCGCGAGCGGCGGCAATCGCTTGCGCGGGGTCGCGGCTAGACCGTGAGGTAGCGCCGGACCTCGGATTCGACCATCCCCTTGGCCGGGCCGGCGAGCACCACCTCGCCCCTGTCCATCACCGCGAAATCGTCGGCGAGCTCGCGGGCGAATTCGAAATACTGCTCGACCAGCAGGATCGCGATGCCGCCCTGGTCGGCCAGCGTGCGGATCACCTTGCCGATGCTCTTGATGATCGAGGGCTGGATGCCTTCGGTCGGCTCGTCGAGGATGAGCAGACGCGGCCGGGTGACGAGGGCGCGGGCGATGGCGAGCTGCTGCTGCTGGCCGCCGGAGAGATCGCCGCCGCGCCGGCCCAGCATGTCCTTCAGCACCGGGAACAGCTCGTAGACGCTGGCGGGAATGCTGCGCGAACCGCGCGGCAGCGGCGCGAGCCCGGTCTCCAGATTCTCGCGCACCGTGAGCCGGGCGAAGATTTCGCGGCCTTGGGGCACGAAACCGATGCCCAGGCGAGCGCGCACATAGGCGGGCATGGAGGTGATCTCCTTGCCCTCCCAGCTCACCCGCCCCGATCCGATCGGCTGCAATCCCATGATCGCGCGCAGCAGGCTGGTCTTGCCCACGCCGTTGCGCCCCAGCACGCAAGTGACCTTGCCGGGGCTCGCGGCGACCGAGACGCCGCGCAGCGCGTGGCTCGCGCCGTAATAGAGATCGATGCCCTCGACCGACAGCATGGCCTATCTGCCCAGATAGACTTCGATGACGCGCGGATCGTTCTGCACCATGTCGATGCTGCCGTCGGCGAGCACGCTGCCCTCGTGCAGCACGGTCACCTTGGCGCCCAGGGTGCGGACAAATTCCATGTCGTGCTCGACCACCACGAGTGAGCGCGACTTGTCCTTGGCGAGATCGAGGATCAGCGCGGCGGTGGCCTCCGTTTCCGAATCGGACAGGCCGGCGACCGGCTCGTCGAGCAGCAGCAGGCGCTGATCCTGCATCAGCAGCATGCCGATCTCGAGCCACTGCTTCTGCCCGTGCGACAGCTGGCCGGCGCGCAGGCCGCTCTTGTCGGCGAGTCCGACCCGCTCCATCACCGCCTCGATGCGATGCCGTTCCGGCCGGCTCAGGTGGAAGGTGAGCACGGCGAAGGTGCGTCGCGAAGTCTTGAGCGCGAGCTCGAGATTCTCGAACACCGTCAGGTTCTCGAACACGGTCGGCTTCTGGAACTTGCGGCCGATGCCGAGATTGGCGATCTGCGCCTCGTCGAGCTTGGTGAGATCGATGCCGCCGTCGAACAGTACGTCGCCCGATTCGGGCCGCGTCTTGCCGGTGACCACGTCCATCATCGTGGTCTTGCCCGCGCCGTTGGGGCCGATCACGGTGCGCAGCTCGCCCGGCGCGATGACGAAGGAAAGGTCGCGCAGCGCCTTGAACCCGTCGAAGCTCACGGTCACGCCGTCGAGATAGAGGATGGAGCCGCGCGCGACCTGGCCGCCGTCAGGCATGGCGTTCCTCCGTCGCTCCCGATTCCTCGGCCGCCGCGGCCTCGGCGGCGAGCGCGGGTCCGGCATGGCGGCCGGTCCGGGTGAGCAGGCCCATTAGCCCGCGCGGCAGCAGCAAGGTCACCAGGATGAACAGCCCGCCGAGGAAGAACAGCCAGATCTCGGGCACCGCGCCGGTGAGCCAGGTCTTGGCGAGGTTGACGGCGATGGCGCCGAGAATCGCGCCGACCAGCCCGCCGCGGCCGCCCACCGCCACCCAGATGGCGATTTCGATCGAGTTGCCGGGCGAGAATTCGGACGGGTTGATGATGCCGACCTGCGGCACGTAGAGCGCGCCGGCGATGCCCGCGAGCACGGCGGAAAGCGTGAAGGCGAACAGCTTCACCCCGGTCACCGAATAGCCGAGGAAGCGCACGCGGGCCTCGGCGTCGCGCACCGCCATCATCACCCGGCCGAGCTTCGAGGTGACCACGTAGCGGCAGAGCAGGAAGGCGAGCCCGAGCGCGATCGCGCTGGCGACATAGAGTCCGACCTTGGTGCCCTGGTCGCGCAGGTCGAAGCCGATGATGTCCTTGAAGTCGGTCAGCCCGTTGTTGCCGCCGAAGCCCATGTCGTTGCGGAAGAAGGCGAGCAGCAGCGCATAGGTCATCGCCTGCGTGATGATCGACAGATAGACGCCGGTGATGCGCGAGCGGAAAGCGAGGAAGCCGAACACGAAGGCGAGCAGGCCCGGCACCAGCATCACCATGATCACGGCGAACCAGAAATGGTTGAAGCCGTACCAGTACCAGGGCAGCGACTTCCAGTTCAGGAACACCATGAAGTCGGGCAGGATCGGATTCTTGTAGACGCCGCGGGTGCCGATCTCGCGCATCAGATACATGCCGAGCGAGTAGCCGCCGAGCGCGAAGAACGCGCCGTGGCCGAGGGAGAGCACGCCGCAATATCCCCAGACCAGGTCGAGCGAAAGCGCGAGCACCGCGTAGCAGAGATACTTGCCGGCGAGCGGCACCGCCCAGTTGGGCAGGTGCAGCGCCGAGCCTTCCGGCACCGCCAGGTTGAGCACCGGCACGACGATCAGCAGCAGCGCGCCGATGCCGCCGAACCAGAGCCACAACCGGGGCCCGCCCATGCCGGGAGCGTCGGGCGCCGCGAACAGCCGGTCGAGGAGCATCTCAGCCCTCCAGCGCCCGGCCCTTGAGGGCGAACAGGCCGCGCGGACGGCGCTGGATGAACAGGATGATGAACACGAGGACGAAGATCTTGCCGAGGATCGCGCCGGAGAAGGGTTCGAGGAACTTGTTGATGATGCCGAGGCTGGCCGCGCCCATCAGCGTGCCCCACAGCGACCCGACGCCGCCGAACACCACCACCATGAAGGAATCGACGATGTAGATCTGGCCCAGATTGGGGCTGACATTGCCGATCTGCGACAGCGCCACGCCCGCCACCCCGGCGATGCCCGAGCCGAGCCCGAATGTGTAGGCGTCGACCCGCCCGGTGCGGATGCCCATCGCCGCCGCCATCGGACGGTTCTGGGCCACCGCCCGCATGTGGAGCCCGAAGGCGGAATAGCGCAGCAACGCCGCCAGCCCGCCGAGCACGGCCAGGCAGAAGATGATGATGCCGAGCCGGTTCCAGGTCAGCGTGAAGCCGCCGCCCAGCGGCACGCCACCGGTCATCCAGCTCGGATTCGACACCGCCTGATTGTCGGGGCCGAAGATGCTGCGCACCGCCTGCTGGAGGATCAGGCTGATGCCCCAGGTGGCGAGCAACGTCTCCAACGGCCGGCCGTAGAGGAAGCGGATCACGCCGCGCTCGAGCCCGATGCCGATCAGCGCGGTGACCAGGAACGCCACCGGCAGCGCGACCACCAGATAGGCGTCGATCCAGCCCGGCGGCAGCAGCGCGCGGAACAGCTGCTGGACCACGAAGGCGGTGTAGGCGCCGAGCATGATCATCTCGCCGTGCGCCATGTTGATCACGCCCATCACGCCGAAGGTGATGGCGAGGCCGATGGCGGCGAGCAGGAGGATGCTGCCCAGCGACAGGCCCTCGAACAGGTCGGCGCCGATGTCGTACCAGAGCAGGCGCGACTGAATCGACTTGATCGCCGCCTCGGCGGCGGCGCGCACGGCGGCGTCTTTTTCCACTTCGAGCTGGTGGCGCAGCACGCCGGCGACCGTCGGGTCGGTGGAGTCGGCGAGCGAGCGCACGGCCGCCAGGCGTTTGGCCGGATCGGCATCCTGCACCTGGAGGCGGGCCAGCGTGGTCAGCATCGCCGCGCGCGTCGCCGGCTCGGTCTCTTTCGCCAGCGCGCGGGCCAGCGCGGCGGCGGATTCGGCGGTCGGCTGGTCGGCGATCGCCTCGGCGGCGCGGCGGCGCACGCTGGCGTCGGGATCGAGCAGACGCAGCTGGCCGAGCACGCCCTGGATCAATCCGCGCACCCGGTTGTTCGCCGAAATCAAATTGAGCCCGGCCGGCTTCGGTCCGGGAATTTCCTTGCCGTCGAGCGCGGCGCGCAGCTTCTGTCCGTCGACATAGACGAGCGCGCCGTCGGCGGCCGCGTACAGCCGGTCCTCGGTCAACGCCTGGAGGATCGGCGCGGCGCGCGCGTCGCCGAGACCGCCGAGGAATTGGACGGCCTTCAGCTTGTCGTCGTAGCTCTCGGAGCTCAGCGCCGCGACGGCGGAGGCGAAATCGCTGATGACCACCGGCTTGGCGGCCTCCGCGCCGGCGGCCTCGGTGGATTCGGCGGTTCCGGCATTCTCGTCGGTCGCGCCGCCCTCGGCCGCGCCGGCCGGCTGCTGCTCGTCGCCGTTGACCGCGCTGCCCTGCGAGAAGGCATCGGTATTGTCGGAGGGCTGGGCCGCGGACTGGTCCGACTGATCGGTCTGGTCGGATTGATCCGATGACTCGGCCGCGACCTGGACCGCCGCCTGGTTCTCGGCGCGCACCAGACCTGGCGGCGCGACCAGCAGCGCCGCCAGGGGGAGGACGAGGCGAAGCAGCTTCAACGCCTATCCTCGGTCTGGCACGGAAATGGGCCCCGCCGCGCGACGGCGGGGCCCGGCTTCACGCAACGACTCACTCATACGCCTTGAAGGTCGGCTCGGTGCAGCTCTCGCACACCCACGGGAACTCCCAGTCGGCGTGCTTACCCTTGTCCTCGTCAAGATACTTGTAGGCCCAGGCTTCGCCCGGCACCGGCGCCTTGGTCTTCCACACCACGTCGAACTGGCCGTCGGGGCGGATCTCGCCGATCAGCACCGGCTTGGTCAGGTGGTGGTTGGGAAGCATCACGGCGGTGCTGCCGGTGAGGTTGGTGACCTTCTGGCCGATCACCGCCTGGCGGACCGCGTCGGGGTTGGTCGTGCCGGCCTGCAACACCGCCTGCGTCCACATCTTGAAGCCGATGTAATGCGCTTCCATCGGGTCATTGGTGGTGCGCTTGTCGTTCTTGATGAAGGCGTGCCACTGCTTGATGAAAGCCTCGTTCTGCGGCGTCTTCACCGACTCGAAATAGTTCCAGGCGGCGAGGTGGCCGACCAGGTTGGTGGTGTCGATGCCGGACAGCTCCTCCTCGCCGACCGAGAAGGCGACGACGGGAATGTCGGAGGCCTTGATGCCCTGGTTGGCGAGCTCCTTGTAGAACGGAACGTTGGCGTCGCCGTTGATGGTGGAGACCACGGCCGTCTTCTTGCCGGCGGCGGCGAAGGACTTGATCTTGCCGACCTCGGTCTGCCAGTCCGAGAAGCCGAACGGCGTGTAGTTCTCCAGAATGTCCTCGTCGGTCACGCCCTTGAGGTGCAGAAAGGCGCGCAGGATCTTGTTGGTCGTGCGCGGATAGACGTAGTCGGTGCCCTCGAGCACCCAACGCTTCACCTCGCCGCCATCCTTGCTCATCAGATACTCGACCGCCGGAATCGCCTGCTGGTTCGGCGCGGCGCCGGTGTAGAACACGCCCTTCTGCGATTCCTCGCCCTCGTACTGGACCGGGTAGAACAGCAGCCCGTTGTCCTTGGCGAAGACCGGCAGCACCGACTTGCGCGACACCGAGGTCCAGCAGCCGAACACCGCGGCCACCTTGTCCTGTTCGAGCAGCTCGGCCGCCTTCTCGGCGAAGAGCGGCCAGTTGGAGGCCGGATCGACCACCACCGCCTCGACCTTCTTGCCGAGCAGCCCTCCCTTCTTGTTGAGATCGTCGACCATCATCAGGATCGTGTCCTTCAGCGTGGTCTCGCTGATCGCCATGGTGCCGGATAGCGAATGGAGGACGCCGATCTTGATCGTGTCCTCGTCCGCCCAAGCCCCGGAACCGAATGCGGCGGCGAGCATCACCCCTGCCGCCACCGATACGCCTAGCGTCTTCATGGGCAAGCTTCCCTCGTTATGAGTGCCGATGGGACGTTGCGTCGCAAGATGCGGGCCATGCGCGGAATTGACCGTACTTCATTGAAATGTCACGAGTTATAGTGGGGGGCCGCGAGCGTCCCATGCTGCGTCGCACAAGAAATGGGCAGGCTTCGGCCAAATGGCGCTGCATCGCACATAATATGAGCAAAGGATTATCCGGCGGCCGTGGCGAGACCGGCTGCCGCCTTGCCGGCGCGGATGCTGTGCTATAGTGCGCGCGCCTTCCCCACCGGCAATACGATGAGGCGATGACGGTCCTGCTCCGCGCTCGCGCGACCCTTCTGGCCCTTGCCCTCGCCGCGACTCCGCTCCTGCTCGCCGACTGCGCCGGGCACAAGAAGGACGAATACGTCGAGAAGCCGGTCGATCAGCTCTACAACGAGGCGATGGACGCGCTCGAGCAGCGCGATTACGAGAAGGCGACCAAGGATTTCGACGAGGTCGACCGCCAGCACCCGAATTCGCCCTGGGCGACCAAGGCGCAGCTGATGAGCGCCTATTCCCAGTACGAAGGCGACAAGCAGGACGAGGCGGTCGCCGCGCTCGACCGGTTCATCCAACTCCATCCCGGCTACAAGGACATCGCCTATGCCTATTACCTGAAGGCGCTGTGCTACTACGAGCAGATCGCCGACGTGCAGCGCGACCAGAAGATCACCGAGGAAGCGCAGACGGCGCTGCTCGAAGTGGTCACCCGCTTCCCGGCGACCAAATACGCGCGCGACGCCCAGTTCAAGCTCGATCTCGTCCACGACCATCTGGCCGGGCGCGAAATGTCGATCGGGCGCTTCTACCAGTTCCGCAAGCAGTATGTCGCCGCCATCAACCGCTACCTCACCGTGATCACCAAATATCAGACCACCAACCAGGTGCCGGAGGCGCTGGAGCGGCTGGTCGAGTGCTACGAGACGCTGGGATTGGGCGAGGAGGGGCGCAAATGGGCCGCCTATCTCGGCTACAACTATCCGGGCGATCGATGGTATGCCGACAGCTACGAGCTGGTGAAATCGCTGCCGGGCGGTCAGTCGGTCGCGGCCGCCCCGCCGCCCGGGCCGGCGCCGGCGCAACCCGCCGCCTCCGGTGGCGGCTGGTTCGGCTGGCTCGATCATCTGTGGTGACGCGCGCGCGATGTTGCAGACGCTCTCGATCCGCAACGTCGTGCTCATCGACCGGCTCGACATCGGCTTCGCGCCGGGCCTGACCGTTCTCACCGGCGAGACCGGCGCCGGCAAATCGATCCTGCTCGATTCGCTCGGCCTCGCGCTGGGCGCGCGCGCCGAGTCGGGATTGCTGCGTCCCGGCGCCGACCAGCTGTCGGTCGCCGCCGCCTTCGCGCCGCCCGCCGACCATCCGGTGGCGGCCATTCTGGCCGAACAGGGCATCGAGCCCGCCGATTCGCTGATCCTGCGCCGCGTGGTCGCCGGCGACGGACGCTCGCGCGCCTTCGTCAACGACCAGCCGGCGAGCGTCGGATTGCTGCGCCGGCTCGGCGAATGCCTGGCCGAGATCCACGGCCAGTTCGAGAGCCATACGCTGCTCGACCCCGCGACCCACCTCGCCGTGCTCGACGCGTTCGCCGGCATCGACGGCGAGGCGGCGCGCGCGGCGCACCGCGCCTGGCGCG
>JASHSH010000063.1 GCA_030040955.1 Rhodospirillales bacterium | reverse complement strand
AATCCGATCGGCAGACCCGATCGCGTGAAGCCGCAATTGACCGATATCGCGGGCTGGCCCGACATGTTCCACACCAGCGTGAACCCGATATGCTCGAACGGCGTGTCGGGATCGTCGACCGGCGAAGCCGCCTCGGCGGGAAAGCTCGGCACCGGCGAAGTCGGCGACAGCAGGACGTCGAACTTGCGGAACAGCCGTGCCGCCGCCCTGGCCATGGCGAAGCTCTGGCCGAGGCCGCGCACGGCATCGGTGGCGGACAGTTCGCGCGCCGCCTCGGCCCAGCGCGCATAGTAGGGCAGGATGCGCTCGCGGCGGTCGGGCGGCAGCTTCTCCATGTCGGCGAGCGCGCGGGCGCGCCAGAAATCGTCGAGGCCGTCGAGCATCTCGCGCGTCAGCGCCGGCTCCGCCGGCTCCACGATGGCGCCGGCCGCGGCGAATACGTGCGCCGCCGCCTCGACCGCGCCCCGCGTCTCGGGATCGGTCGGCAGGCCGGCGCCGATATCGAGCACCAAGCCGATGCGCAAGCCGCGCGGATCGGCCGCGCGCGGCGTCCAATCGATTTCGGCCGGCGGCAGCCGGGTCGGATCGCGCCAGTCCGGCCGGGCAAGCACCGCCATGGCCGCTGCCACGTCGGCGACGTTGCGCGCGAGCGGCCCCGCCACGCGCCCGATATAGGGCGGGTCGATCGGCACCCGCCCGTGGCTCGGCTTCATGCCGGCGAGCGCGCACCAGCCGGCGGGCAGTCGGATCGAGCCGCCGATATCGGTGCCGAGATGGATCGGCCCGTAGCCGGCGGCGGCCGCCGCCGCCGCTCCCGCGCTCGACCCGCCGGGATTCATGCGCAGGTCCCATGGATTGCGCGCGAGCTCATGGAAGCTCGACAGCCCGGAGGACAGCATGCCGTAGTCCGGCATCGTGGTCTTGGCGAAGATCACGCAGCCCGCCTCGCGTAGCCGCGCGGCCGGCGGCGCATCCTCCGGCGCGGGCGCGAGGATCGTGGCGGCGCTGCCAAGCGGCACCGGCACGCCCTTGGTCGCCACATTCTCTTTGATGGTGATCGGCACGCCGTCGAGCGGACCGCAAGGTTCGCCGCGCGCCCAGCGCGCCGAGGATTGCAACGCGGCGGCGCGCGCGCCCTCGGGATCGTAGGCGTAGAGCGCGTGCAGGCGCGGTTCCCACGCCTCGATGCGCGCGGCCACCGCGAGGAAGGCATCGAGCGGCGTCGCCTCGCGGCGGCGATAGGCATCCAGCAGTTCGGCCACCGAGAGATCACAAAGCTCGGTCATCGCGCCGGCCTCATGCGCCGATCACCGCGTCCATGCCGGCGAGCAGCGCCGCGATCTCGGCGCGTCCCACCGGCGCCGCGTCGAACGCGAACTTCGTTCCCGCGAGCCCGCGCGCGGCGAGCGATTCGCGCTCCACCCACACATGATCGATGTCGAGGTCGGCGAATTCCGCGAACCCGCCTTCGAGGCCGCGCGCGCCGATCGGATCCGGTCGTTGCCCGTCCACCAGCTGGTAGACGCCGTCATCGACGAACAGGATATGGACTTCCTGGTCGAAGGCCGCCGCGATCAGCACCGCCTCCAAAATCTCGGCCGCGTTCCCGCCGTCGAGCGGCGCGCGCCGGCACAGGAAGGCGAGCTTCTTGGGTCGCGCCACCGTTCAACCGCCGAAGGATACCAGCCGGTCGGCGGCGATCGCCGCCTCGACGAACTGGCCGAGCCCGGAAATGCGGAACCCGGGCGCGAGATTGACCTCGCGCAGGCCGCGCCGCAACCCGGCATTGATGCAGACCGCGAGGTCGACGCCGCGTTCGGCGGCCATGCGCGACCATTCCCGCACCTGGCTGCGCTCGCCCCCGGGCGGCGCGGCGAGGCGGTTCGCGTTGTGCACGCCCTCGCAGTAGAAGAACACGCGCTCGATCCCGTGCCCGCGATCGAGGGCGGCCGAGGCGAAGGCGAACGCGCTGGCCGAGGCCTGTCCGCCATGCGGCGAGTCGGTGACGAAAAGCGCGAACTTCATCCCGCGGGATTAGAGAATGCGCGCGCCTTTGGCAAGTCGCCGCTCGTGCCGGTAGTCTCTCGATTTGTGTTTGCCCAGGCGAGGACCGAGCGATGTCGAAACGGCCCACGAGACCGAGGAAACAGGCCGACAAGGAAGCGGCCGCCGCGATTCCGGCCGCGGATATCAGGCTTCCGCAAACCGGTGGCTGCCAATGCGGAGGTATTCGATACGAAATCACGGAGCTTCCGCGTTTCGCCTATGCCTGCCACTGCAAGCAGTGTCAGCGCGCGACCAGCAGCGCCTTCTCGATATCCATGATCGTCGTCGAACACGGTTTTCGCCTCTCGGGAATCGAACCGGTGTCGTTCGAGCGGCCGGCGGGCGAAGGGCGCAGCGTGACGCGATGGATATGCCCGCGGTGCGGAGTTTGGATTTGCGGCGGCAAGAAGCCGGGGACGGCGGCACCCGACGCGCTGCGTTGGATTCAGGCCGGCACGTTGGACGACACATCCTGGCTCCGGCCGATGGCGCATTACTGGACCCGCAGCAAGCAACCGTGGGTCACGCTGCCCGCGGGCGACCAAGTCTTCGAGACGCAGCCCTTCTGAAATTCAGACCGAGACGCGACGCTCGCGCGACACAAACGAGGACCGGCCTCGCCAAGGGAAGCCGGATTGCGCCAGTTCGCCCGGCCGGGATCGCGCCCGGCCGCCGGTGCGGGCCCTATTTGCTGGGCTGGCCGCTGTCGGCCGGAGCCGCCTGATCGGCGCTCGATTGGCTGCCCGCGTCGGCAACCACGGTGTCCTGCGAATCCGCGCTGGCGCCTTTCCAATCGCAGGCGAGCGAGCCGGAGGAGCCGAGAGCGGCGGCGGCGAGAACGAAGGCCGCGATCTGGATACGGATCGACATTTCCGCACCTATGGGCTTCCGGCCGCGGACGATGGTCCGCGGTGCCCCCGGAGCCGAGAGTCGAACCATACTCGATTCCCGCGCGGGTTGCCAGACAAGCCGGCATTCGGAGATGGTGCCGGTTGAAGGAATTGAACCCTCGACCTACCGCTTACAAGGCGGTTGCTCTACCGCTGAGCTAAACCGGCGCCGGCGCGAAAGTAAGGCGATGGGCGCGCGCGGCGCAAGACCCGCGGATTGGCGGGGTCCGCGTCATGCTCGTCGCGTTGCGCTCCGTCCCATCGAAGGCCGAGAGGAGGCCGACCCAACAGCAGTGGGATATGCACCCAAAGTGCTTACATTCTCTGGACTCGCCAAGGGTGCGCTCCTAGACTCCCGGCCAACTCGCGGAAACGTCAGGGAGGGGAGGAAGAAGATGAAGCTCTACTGCCATCCGATGTCGACCACCAGCCGCACGGTGATGCTGTTCGTCGCCGATGCCGGCATCAAGGTCGAGGAGAAGCATGTCGACATCTTCACCGGCGAGCACACCAAGGAGCCGTTCAGCAAGATCAATCCGAGCAAGCTGATCCCGGTGCTCGACGACGATGGATTCATCCTGACCGAAAGCTCGGCGATCCTGAAATATCTGGCCGAGAAGACCAACTCGCCGGCCTATCCGAAGGAGCTGAAGCCGCGGGCGAAGGTCAACGAGGTGATGGACTGGTTCAATTCCCAGTTCTACCGGGACTATGGCTACGGGCTGGTCTATCCGCAGGTCTTTCCCGGGCTGAAGCGCCCCGACGAGACCGTGCAGAAGGCCACCGTGGAGTGGGGCAAGAAGTTCAGCCAGGCATGGCTTTCGGTGCTCAACGACCATTTCATCGGGCCGAAGAACGCCTATCTCACCGGCAGCCACATCACGGTCGCCGACTATTTCGGCACCGGCATCATCACCTGCGGCGAGATCGTGGGCTGCAACTACGGCTCCTATCCCAATATCAAGCGCTGGGTCGACCATATGAAGAAGCGCCCGTCCTACGAGAAGGTGTTCGGCCCGTTCAACGGCTTCGTCGCCAGCCTGCGCGGCCAGGCCTTCGAGGTGGTCTGAGGGGTGCGGGGCGCGCGGCGCGACTTCGCGAGGAGAAGGCACATGATCAAGGGACTTCACCACAACGCGTACCGCTGCCGGAATTCCGACGAGACGCGGAAGTTCTACGAAGACTTCCTCGGCCTGCCGCTCGCGGCCGCGAAGTGGATCAAGGAGACCAAGACCTCGCGCACCGTCGACGCGCTCCACACCTTCTATCGCCTGGACGATGGCTCGTTCCTCGCCTTCTTCGAGGTGCCGGGCTCCGACTTCGACTTCAAGGAGCAGCACGATTACGACCTGCATATCGCGCTCGAGGTGGAGCGGCCGGTGCTCGACCGCATGCTGGCCAAGGGCAAGGCGGAGGGGAAGACCGTGCGCGGCATCGCCGATCACGGTTTCATCGACTCGATCTATTTCCGCGACCCGAACGGCTATGTGATCGAGCTGACGGCCAAGCGGCCGGGTCGCGACGCCGACACCGATCCGGCGCGCAGCGGCGCGCGCGAGATACTGGCCGAGTGGCAGGGCCAGTTCCACGCGCCGGCGCGG
>JASHSH010000062.1 GCA_030040955.1 Rhodospirillales bacterium | reverse complement strand
ATGGAGTCGATTTCGCAGCAGATCTGGGACATGAAATACCGCCTGCGCGATTCCGCGGGCGAGGTGCTGGACAAGACCGTCGAGGACAGTTTCCGCCGCGTCGCCCATGCCGTCGCCCAGGCCGAGCCGGAACCCGGGCGCGGCCGCGTCGAGGCCGAGTTCTTCCAGGCGATGCGCGAGTTCGAATTCCTGCCGGCGGGGCGCATCCTGGCCGGCGCCGGCACCGAACGCCGCGTCACCCTGTTCAACTGCTTCGTCATGGGCGACATCCCGGACGACATGTCCGGCATCTTCCAGCATCTGAAGGAAGCCGCGCTGACCATGCAGCAGGGCGGCGGCATCGGCTACGATTTCTCCACCCTGCGGCCGAAGGGCGCGCCGGTGAAGGGCGTCGGCGCCGACGCGTCGGGCCCGCTCTCGTTCATGGACGTGTGGGACGCGATGTGCCGCACCATCATGAGCGCGGGGAGTAGGCGCGGCGCGATGATGGCCACGCTCGCCTGCGACCATCCCGACATCGAGGCCTTCATCGACGCCAAGCGCGAGCCCGGAAGGCTGCGCATGTTCAACCTCTCGGTGCTCGCCTCGGATGCCTTCATGAAGGCGGTGGCGGAGGACCGCAGCTGGGATCTCAAGTTCCAGGGCATGGTGTTCCGCACCCTCTCGGCGCGCGCGTTGTGGGACCGCATCATGCGCTCCACCTACGCCTATGCCGAGCCGGGCGTGATCTTCATCGACCGCATCAACCGGCTGAACAATCTCCATTACTGCGAGACGATCCACGCGACCAATCCGTGCGGCGAGCAGCCGCTGCCGGCCTACGGCACCTGCCTGCTAGGCTCGATCAACCTGGCCCGGCTGATCGAGCGGCCGTTCTCGGAAGGGGCGCGGCTCGACGAAGCGCGCATGGCTCGCCTGGTGCGCACCGCGGTCCGCCTGCTCGACGACGTGATCGAGGTCTCGAACTATCCGCTGCCCGAGCACCGCAACGAGGCGCGCACCAAGCGGCGCATCGGGCTCGGCGTGACCGGGCTCGCGGACGCGCTGATCCTGTGCCGCGCGCGCTATGGCGGACGCGAGGCGATCCGCCTGGTCGAGCGCTGGCTCGGCCTGCTGCGCCGCGAGGCCTATCTCGCCTCGGCCGCGCTCGCCGCCGAGAAGGGCGCGTTCCCGCTGTTCGACCGCGACAAGTACCTGGCCGGCGAAAGCATCCGCGCGCTCGAGCCCGAAGTGCGCGAGGCGATCGCCAGGCACGGCATCCGCAATGCGCTGCTGACCTCGATCGCGCCCACCGGCACCATCTCGCTGCTCGCCGACAATGTCTCCTCGGGGCTCGAGCCGGTGTTCAGCTTCTCCTACCGCCGCCACCTGCTGATGCCCGACGGCTCCCGCCGCGAGGAGGAGATCACCGACTATGCCGTGACCCAGTGGCGGCGCATGCACGGCGCGGGCGCCGCGCTGCCGGAATGGTTCGTCGATGCGCAGACGCTCACGCCGGCCGACCATGTCGCGGTGCAGGCGGCGGCGCAGAAATTCGTCGACAGCTCGATCTCGAAGACGATCAACCTGCCCGAGAGCATTTCGTTCGAGGCGTTCAAGGATGTCTATCGCGACGCCTACGACCAGGGCTGCAAGAGCTGCACCACCTTCCGCCCGAACGCGGTGACCGGCTCGGTGCTCGAAGTGAAGCCCGACGCGAAGCCCGCCGCCGCGGCCGAGGCGAGCCAGCCCGAGCTTCCGCTCGAGCCCAAGCGGGTGCGCGCGGCGGACGCCTACGAAGCCGGCGCGATCGTGCGCCTGACCGAGCCTTTGTCGCGGCCAGAGGAGCTGCCCGGCAGCACCTACAAGCTGCGCTGGGCCGATTCCGACCACGCCTTCTACGTCACCATCAACGACATCGTGCAGGACGGCCGCCGCCGCCCGTTCGAGGTGTTCATCAACTCGAAGAACATGGAGCCCTATGCCTGGGCGATGGCGCTCACCCGCATGATCTCGGCGGTGTTCCGCCGGGGCGGCGATGTGAGCTTCGTGGTCGAGGAGCTGAAGGCGGTGTTCGATCCGCGCGGCGGCCAATGGGTGGAGGGCAAATACGTGCCCTCGCTGATCGCCGCGCTGGGCGACGTGATCGAGAAGCACATGATCGCGATCGGCTTCCTGTCCAAGCCCGAGGATGCGCGCGAGGCCGCCCGCGCCGCGCTCGCGGCGGGGATGGCGGCGGGCACGGGATCGTCCGGCGGCAAGGTGGTCAGCCTGGGCGGCGCGATGCGCTCCTGCCCGCGCTGCGGCCAGCCCACGCTGATCCGCCAGGAAGACTGCGACACCTGCACCAACTGCGACTATTCCAAGTGCGCGTGAGATGTCGGTCGCACACAGGGCGACGTTGATAGTGACAACGTCGCCACACATAGATCTAGAGAGCTGAATTCGCTAAGCTCTGCCCACCGATGACGGCGCAGGCTCGATCATCCAAGCGGCTACATACATAAGGGACCACCACGGAGCCGACCTTCTCCTCTTTCATCCGTGAAACCACAAAAGCCCACCAAGTTATAGATCGGCGACGCCGCCCTTGATTAGGTTGGGCGGCGCGCCATTTGGTAGCCTAGTTGCGTTGACGAAGACCCGGAACTTCCTGCCGGCATTGCTGCCAGTGCCATATTCCCACCGCGACTACCTCTGCCACTCCTAACCAGCGGCTGGCCCGAAGGTCGGTGGTTATCCCGGCGTTCCCGGGTTTTTACGGTCGGCGGTCAGAATATGCTTCAGAAGAAGCAGCATTGTGACCTCCTTTCAGTATCTTTGAGGACTCCAATTTAGAGTCTACTGATAGCATAAGCCTTGTCAACTAGACAAACGCTGCAACGAGTATTACTAGAAGGCTGAACGAATACGCAATGTCGAGAAACCAAATGTGGCCGTTTTCAGAATTATCTTTAGAAACGGCGACCCGCTGGTCGGCAATAGCCAATGCTGCACTCGTGGTCAGCCTTGTAGTTGGCGTGATAGCTACGTA
This sequence comes from Rhodospirillales bacterium, assembly GCA_030040955.1. Classification (GTDB taxonomy): domain Bacteria; phylum Pseudomonadota; class Alphaproteobacteria; order Rhodospirillales; family Magnetospirillaceae; genus JASHSH01. The sequence goes on along the minus strand of JASHSH010000062.1, from coordinate 536 downwards.
TGCGATAGTGCGCCTTGGAAATGTGAAGGAGCGCCATTGGGACGTTGCGCGACAAGAATCTAATGAGCGCATCCATACATTGCAGGTGCAACTAGAGGAGGCCCGCGGCTCCATTGCGATCGCAAACAATGCCGCCGCCCAGGCCCAGCTTGAATTGGCAAAGCTGAAAGCGGCGCAAGCGCCCTGGGAATTCTCGGCGGAACAAAGGGCCGCGTTTTCTACGTCACTGCAAGGGCAGCCGCGCGGGAAGATATTAATCATGTACACAAGTGCTGATGGAACGAGAGGTTCAGATTTTGCCGACGCCCTAAATCGGGTTCTAAAAACAGAACTCGGCTTTGATGTTTGGGGATATATCGGTCCGTTTACGAGCGCTGGGCCATCGCCGTTGGTCGGCATTGAGCTAACGATGACAGATGACCCATCAAGGCCGTTACGGGACGCATTAGCATCGGCATTCCAACACATCGGAATAGACGCCAAGCTCACCAGGGGAAGCGGAATGTCTACCGAAGCCGGCCAAGTAGTTATCGCAA
>JASHSH010000061.1 GCA_030040955.1 Rhodospirillales bacterium | reverse complement strand
TCTCGTAATATTGGTGGCGCGCGTTGCCGAAGGTGAAATTGTTCATCGTCCCCTGCGCCGCGGCCATCGCGCCGAGCGCGCCGTAGAGCGCGTCGGTGATGCATTGCGAGGTCTCGACATTCCCCGCCACCACCGCGGCCGGGTAGCGCGGATCGAGCATCGAACCCGGCGGGATCGCGATCTCCAGCGGGCGCAGGCAGCCCGCGTTCATCGGGATATTGTCCTCAACCAGCGTGCGGAACACGTAGAGCACGGCGGCGCGGCACACGGCGGCGGGTGCATTGAAGTTGCTCGTCCGCTGCCCGCTGGTGCCGGCGAAGTCGATGCGCGCCGCGCGCCGCGCCCGGTCGACGGTGATAGCGACCGCGATCTTGCTTCCGTCGTCCATCTCATAGACGAAGCGCCCGTCGCCCAGCCGGTCGACCACGCGGCGCACCTGTTCCTCGGCATTGTCCTGCACGTGGCGCATATAGGCCTCGACGACCGGGCGGCCGAATTCGCGCACCATGCGGCGCAGCTCGTCCACGCCGCGCGCGTTCGCCGCGATCTGCGCGCCGAGATCGGCGATGTTCTGGTCCGGATTGCGCGCCGGGTACGGGCCGGCGGCGAGCAGCGCGCGCATCTCGCGCTCGCGCAGCCGCCCGCGCTCGACCAGCTGGAAATCGTCGATCAGCACGCCCTCTTCCTCGACGATGCGGCTTCCCGGCGGCATCGAGCCGGGCGAAATCCCGCCCACATCGGCGTGATGGCCGCGGCTCGCCGTGAAGAACATGAGATCGCCGCGCGTTTCGTCGAACACCGGCGTCACCACCGTAATGTCGGGAAGATGCGTGCCGCCGTTGTAGGGCGCGTTGAGCACATAGGCATCGCCCTCGGCCATGCGATTGCCGCGCGAGCGCAGCACGGTGGCGACGCTCTCGCCCATCGAGCCGAGATGCACCGGCATGTGCGGGGCGTTGGCGATCAGGTTGCCGTCGCGGTCGAACAGCGCGCAGGAAAAGTCGAGCCGCTCCTTGATGTTCACCGAATGGCTGGTGTTCTCGAGCGTCGATCCCATCTGCTCGGCGATCGACATGAACAGATTGTTGAACACCTCCAGCATCACCGGATCGACCTCGGTGCCGAGCGCGGCTTTGCGCGCGAGCGGGACCACGCGGCGCATGAGGATGTTGCCGAACCCGTCGAGCGCGGCCTCCCAGCCGGGCTCGACCACGATGGTGCCGGTGGTCTCGGAGACGATCGCGGGTCCGGCGACGCGATCACCCGGCGCCATCGACTCGCGCGCGAACAGCGGCGCCTCCTGCCACTCGCCGGCGGAATAGAGATGGACACGCGTCGTCGGCGTCAGCCGGCCGGAGAGACGCGGCGGGAGGCGGTGCTGCTCGACGCGTCCGCTGCGGCCCACCAATTCGACCGAGGCCGCCTCGACAATCAGACCTTTGTCCGGCACCACGAAACCGTAGCGCTGGCGATGCGCCGCCTCGAACCCGCGCTGTGTCTCGTCGAGCCCGCCCGCCGGCACGATCAGCGCCGTGTCGGTGCCGGCATAGCGCAAATGCAGGCGGCGGTGGACCCCGCTTCCCTCGTCCGGCGCGCCCTGGCGGGCGAGTTCGGCGGCGGCGGCGCTCTCCAGCTCGTCGAGCACGGCATCGAGACGCGCGAGCAGCGCCGCCTCCAGCGGCGCCTCGACCGCGCGCTCACGCAGCACGCGCACATCGGCGAGCCCCATCCCATAGGCCGACAGCACGCCGGCCAGCGGGTGGAGGAAGATCGAGGTCATGCCGAGCGCGTCGGCGACCGGGCAGGCATGCTGCCCGCCCGCGCCGCCGAAGCAGCACAGCGCGTAGCGGGTCACGTCGTAGCCGCGCGCGATCGAGATTTCCTTGATCGCGTTGGCCATGTTCTGCACGGCGATGGTGAGAAATCCCTCCGCCGTTCGCTCCGGCGAACGCCCGTCGCCGATCTCGGCGGCGAGCGCCGCGAACTTCCGGCCCACGATCTCGGCGTCGATCGGCTGGTCGGCCTTGGGGCCGAACACATGCGGGAAGAAATCCGGCTGCAGCCTGCCCAGCATCACATTGCAGTCGGTCACCGTGAGCGGGCCGCCGCGTCGGTAGCAGGCGGGGCCGGGATTGGCGCCGGCCGAATCCGGCCCGACCCGGAAGCGCGCGCCGTCGAAATGCAGGACCGAGCCGCCGCCCGCCGCCACGGTGTGGATGCGCATCATCGGCGCCCGCATGCGCACGCCGGCAACCTGGGTCTCGAAGGCGCGCTCATAGGTCCCGTCGTAATGCGACACATCGGTCGAGGTGCCGCCCATGTCGAAGCCGATCACACGGTTGAGTCCCGCCTGGCGGGCCGTCTCCACCGCGCCCACCACGCCCCCGGCCGGGCCGGAGAGAATGCTGTCCTTGCCCTGAAAGCGGCGCGCGTCCGCCAGCCCGCCATTCGACTGCATGAACATGAGCCGCGCGGAGGCGGGCAGCTCGCCGGCCACCCGCTCGACATAGCGGCGCAAGATCGGCGACAGATAGGCATCGACCACCGTGGTGTCGCCGCGCCCGACATATTTCATCAGCGGGCTCACTTCGTGGCTGGCCGAGACCTGGGCGAAGCCGACCGCGCGGGCCAGTTCGGCCACCGCGCGCTCGTGCGCGGCGTGGCGGTAGCCGTGCAGGAACAGGATGGCGACCGAGCCGATGCCCCGCGCATGGGCCGCGCGCAGGCCCACCTCGGCGCCGGACAGATCAACCGCGCGCAACACCTCGCCTTCGGCCGTAACCCGCTCGTCCACCTCGAGCACCGATTCGTACAGCAGCTCGGGCAGCACGATGCGGCGCGCGAATATGTCGGGGCGATTTTGATAGGCGATGCGCAGCTGGTCGGCGAAGCCCTTGGTGGTGACCAGCAGCGTGCGGTCGCCCTTGCGCTCGAGCAGCGCGTTGGTGGCGACCGTCGTGCCCATCTTCACAGCCTCGATCACCGGCGGGATCGCCGCGCCGCGCGCCAGATCGAGCAGGTCGCGGATGCCCTGGATGGCGGCGTCGCGATATTGCTCGGGATTGTCGGATAGCAGCTTGTGGGTGAGCAAGACGCCGTCGGGTCGGCGCGCGACCAGATCGGTGAAGGTTCCGCCGCGGTCGATCCAGAACTGCCAGCCGGCGGCCGGGGCCGTCATGCGTGCCCGGGCGCGGGCCCGGAAGCGTGGCCCGTGGCGGCCCATTCCTCGGTGCCGACCCCGGCGAGCGCGCGCACCCGCTCGTCGTCGCGCGCGAACTCCTCGGCCGAGCCCTGGAACGCGATGCGCCCGTCGTCGAGCACATAGGCGCGGTCGGCGATCTCCACCGCGGCGCGCACGTTCTGCTCGACCAGCAAGATCGAGATGCCCGTGTCGCGCATCCCCGCGATCACCTTGAACAGTTCCCGCACAATCAGCGGCGCCAGGCCCTGCGAGGGTTCGTCGAGCAGCAGGATTTTCGGATTGACCAGCAGCGCGCGGGCGATGGCGAGCATCTCCTGCTCGCCGCCCGAAAGCTGGCGGCCCTTGTTGCGACGCCGCTCGCCCAGGCGCGGGAACAGCTCGAAGACGCGCGCGATCGACCACGGGCCCGGCCGTTCCAGCGGCACCTTCAGGTTTTCCTCGACGGTCAGATTGGCGAACACGCGCCGCCCCTCCGGCACATAGCCGACACCCAGCGCCGCCACCGCGTAGGGCGGCCAGGCGGTGGTATCGCGGCCGAA
>JASHSH010000060.1 GCA_030040955.1 Rhodospirillales bacterium | reverse complement strand
ACGCGATCCTGGCGTCCAAATTCCCCGACAACAAGCCCGACCAGCCGGCGCTGCGCACCATGCCGCTCTGCGCCTTCCCCGAGCAGGCGAAGTACTCCGGCTCGGGCGAGGTCAAGGACGCGGCGAACTGGAGCTGCCCGCCCGGCGATCGTTCGCAGCTCGAAGTCGGCCCCGACGGAATCCTCGCCGGACTCGGTTCGGGCAGGAACTGAGCGGCTGGCGCGAAGGCGGGCCGGCGGCGAACTCGACGCGCTGCCCGCGCCGCGCGTTTCGGTCTATTCTGTGCGCGAAGCGGCCGGCCCGGGCGACGCGCCCGTGGGCGAGCCAGGCGGGCACGGCCGCGCGCCAAACGGGGAGGAATCGCCATGCCGAAGGTCCAGGCGAACGGACTCACTTTCAACTACGAGCAGCAGGGAAGCGGCGAGCCGCTGGTGCTCATTCCCTATCTCGCCGCCGACCATGCCTGCTACGCGTTCCAGGTGGCCGAGTACGCCAAGCACTACACCTGCATCTCGCTCGATCTGCGCGGCACCGGCGAGTCCGACAAGCCGGCCGGCGTCTGGTCGACCGAGCTGTTCGCCGACGATGTCGCGGCCTTCATCCAGGCGCTCGGCATCGGGGCCGCGCATGTCTCCGGCCTTTCGCTCGGCGCGGCGACGGGCATGTGGCTCGCCGCCAAATATCCGGCCAAGGTGAAGTCGCTTTCGCTGCACAGCGCCTGGACCCGGTCGGACCCGTTCCTCAAGACCGTGGTCGAAGGCTGGCAGGTGACCGCCAAGGCGCTCGGCAGCGTGCCGGCGATGGTGATCCAGGGCATCTTCCCCTGGTGCTTCACGCCCGAGCTCTACGCCGCCAAGCCCGACTATATCCAGGCGCTGGCCGATTTCGTGCGCGGCCGGCCCGCCCAGCCGCTCGCCGCCTTCCAGCAGCAGTCGAACGCGGTGATCGCGCACGACGCGCTGGCGCAGCTTGGCAAGATCAAGGCGCCCACCCAGATCGGCTTCGGCCGCTTCGACCTGGTGACCTCGACCCGCTTCGCCGACGCGCTGAAGGGCGGCATCCGCGGCGCCGAGCTTCTCGTCTTCGAGGGCTGCGCGCACGCGCCCATCTACGAGAAGGTCGAGGAGTTCAATCAGAAGACGCTGGCCTTCCTGCAAAAGCATTAAGGGACGAGGGGAGGGATCGGCCGCCGGCGGAAGCCGCGGCGCCGCCATCGCGCCACTATACAACTAATAATATATTGGCTACCATGTGCGTGCGAATCGTTCGCTGGCGGGGAGGACATGGCGATGATGGCACGCATTCTGGTCGCGGCGGCCGCGCTTGGGCTCGGACTCGCACACGCGGCAATTGCCGAGGACGGATTTGGTCCGGGGAACTGGAAGAACGAGCTCGGCTCGGTGATGACCGTCACCGGCATCGATCCGCAGACCGGCGCGATCGCGGGCGTCTATGTCACCGCCGTCGCCTCGCCGGGCTGCGACGCCGTCGGCAAGCGCCAGCCGCTGAACGGATTCTACAACGCGGCCAGCGGGTCGGTGACCTTCGCGGTCAACTGGCTGGCGCAGGGCTGCGCCTCGGTGACCTCCTGGTCGGGAAATTTCGACAAGGCGGCGAACAATCTGCCCACGATCTGGATCCTGTCGGCGAATCCCGGCTGGGCGAGCAAGAGCATCGGGACGAACACCTTCACGCGCCAGCCGTGACGGGAGGCTGATCGCGCCGGATGCCATCGCGACCCTAATTGGGGCGCATATGAGCACCGAACTCTTGCCGCGGTTGAACCGGCCCACTGGCGCCAGGCTGAAACGGTCCTCCGCCAGGCGTGCGTACAGGTCGGCAAATACGCGCGGCGGCAACTTTCCAACCTTCCGCGGCGCGGCTTCCACCGAGCACAAGATGTTCGCCAGCTCGAACTTTGCGCTCTCGTATTCGACCAGATTCAACGTCAGACGCCGGAGCTGCGGCTCGAGAGAGGCTCTCGGGGGTCGGCGGCCTGCTGGAGGCGATTCGCACTCTCCGCCGAGTGGATGCCGGGCGCTGCGGCGGCGGCGTCCGCGTCCAGTTCCTCCTTGAGGCTGCCGAGGAGTTCGGCGATCTCGCGCAGACGATTGACCTCCAATTCGTCGCTGGCCCCCATCTCGGCCCGTCTCGCCGCGACCGCCCGCACCGCCCCCCGGGTTGCCTCCATTGTCTCGGCCAGCTGCTGGTCAAGCGCCGCTTCAAGCCGACGGAATGTATCGTTAAGTGCCTGCAGCGCGGCCCAGCGAAGATTCTCGACATTCCGCTGCACCAACAGCGCCGCCATGTCGTCCAGGCGTCTCCGGATCCTTTTTCGGCGGACCGAACGGGGCAAAAGCGGCTCCACGATTCCAACCGAATAGCCGAGCAGTCCCTCGTCCCACCGGTCGGCGACCCAATAGGGCTGCCGCCGAAACGCAAACCCCTCCGTCATCGGGGCGGTCGCGTATGGTATGTCGAAAAGCTGGGCGACGGTCCGCCGGACCAGGTTGAGCAACTCCCCGACGCGCCCTTGATGCGCGGCGACGATCTCCTCGACCGCATGGCCGAAATCTCGTCCGGTGCCGGCGAGCTCGCCTTCGAAGAATATGGGGATCGCCTTGGTCAGCGCGTCACGCGCCAAAGTCTCGAAGTCGTCGCGCGGAGCCCGGCCGGCGACCTCGTCGAGCACGGTCTTGAGCCGCAGGCGCCCCTTCTGCCGCAAGCGCTCCGCGTGTTCCTCGAGCCTGCCGATCGCGCGACGCCGGTCTCCGGCCAACAGATCGCGAGTGACCTGGATCTCCGCGTCGATCCGCGTCAGTGCCTGCTCCAGAGTCGCACAGCGCTGCCGCAGGTCCTGTAGCGGCAGTTCCAGGGCGCGAATCCGCAGCGACAGATCCACGATGGCCTCGGCCACAGCCGTCGAGCATTTCAGCCGGATTGCCGTAGCTAGCGCAGTGCGCTTCTCGATCGCCAGATATCGCAGCAGGTGGCTCTCGACGCGCGGGATCCCGCTTGCCTCCAGCGCCGCATCGTCGTGGGCCAGCTTCGCCCGCAATCCCGCGAGCGCGGAAGTCGCAAAGATTGAACCGTCGGACAATGCGCGCACGTCGTCCGGGATCATCTCGCGCAGAAACGCGACCGCCACTTCGAGGTCTTGGGGTCGCAGATAATCAGTCTTGTTGAGCACGAAGAACAGTCGCGAGACCCGGGGCTTGATTGCCTCGAGATAGGCAAGCTCTGCTTCGGTGATCGGAGGGTCGGTGGAGAGCACGAATAATGCGGCGTCGCACTCGGGCAGAACCCGTAGCGCCGCGTCGGTGTTATGCCGGAGCGTCGACCCGATTCCCGGTGTGTCGATCAAGACGACGCCATCCTCGAGGATTGACGCCGGATAGCGTAGCTCGACCCGCTCGATGCCGAGCCGATTGCCCGGATTGGCCTTTTCCGCGACGAACTGAAAGAGGCTCTCGCGCACTTGGTCTGGCGTGATAGGCGACCCCTCATCCGTCGCAACGCCGGATAGCCGCCCGACGCGGATGGCTGGCTTCGGACCCCAGGAGATGAAGGTCGGTATCGAAGTCAGGGGGATCACGCCCGCAGGCAGAAGCTCGGCGCCGAGCAGCGCGTTCAGCAGCGTGCTCTTTCCGCGCTTGAACTGACCCAGCACGGCCAGTTGGAGCCGCTCTTCCGCCATCCGGGCGCGCAGATCCCGAAGATACCGAATGCGTGGATCACCGGATGGCCAGCCTTGGCGCAGGCACGCAATGGCGCGGTCGACAAGACCTCGCAGATTTTCCGACATCCGCCGCCCTTCGCCTCGTCCGACCGGCGCGCGAAAATATTCCCGCCGCCTTTTCGTTCGGCAGGAGTCATCAGCCACAATGGCGGGTAACGGGGGACTCCATCCCCAGCGCGGAAGAGCGTAGCGTCAAGACGCCAATGACTCAACGTGGCCCGGCGTGGCAACTGCCGCGCTCCATGCATGGCTCATGTGCCAACGCCGCCGCTTGCCTAACGCGCCCCGTCGATCTACTGTGTGCGGGCATTGATCGGGATGGGGTCCCCGATATCGCCCTATGGGCTGATGACTCCTACTGCGTCACGACGCGGTGGGAGGTCCCGTCCAAACCCGCCGCCTTCGGCGGGTTTTTCATTTTCCGCCGTTGCATTGCGCCACGAGGGGACGGAAGGAGGCGCGTATGCATGGCCCGGATTCTCGCCAATCGTCGCCATTGGCCGACGGGCTGTCGGCCGTTGTCGCCTATAGCCAGTGGTGCGCAATTGTCGCCGGCACGCTGTTCCTGACTGTGCGGCACGTCGACGGTGCCCTGTTTCAGTGGTTGTCCGATTTGCGGGATACGACGCTGTACAGGGCTTCGTTGGCCGTGGCGAGCAGCTACAACCCAATCCTCTTCGTGGCCGCGGCCGGCCTCGCGTTTCTCTTCTATCGCCTGGAATGCGAAGACCGGGCGCGCGGAAACCAGGCTTTGCTCGTGGCCTTGGTGGGTATCGGCGCGACCTTGGCGGTCGTGACGCTGGAAGTTCTGTTCGCTCGCCGGGACCCGTCGCATGTTGATCAGGACAGTGTGGGGCAGTTCATGTTCCTGGCATCCGATCCCGCGCTGCAGTCCTTTCCGTCCGGTATCGCGGCGACCT
>JASHSH010000010.1 GCA_030040955.1 Rhodospirillales bacterium | reverse complement strand
CGACGGCCCCACGGTGAAGCTGATGCAGGAGCTGGCGAAAAAGCACGCGATGGTGATCGTCGTGCCGATCTACGAGGAGGACATCACCGGCGTCTATTACAACACGGCGGCGGTGATCGACGCCGACGGCAAGTATCTGGGCAAATACCGCAAGACCCATATCCCCCAGGTCGCGGGCTTCTGGGAGAAGTTCTTCTTCAAGCCGGGTGCGTCGAGCTATCCGGTGTTCCAGACCGCCTATTGCAAGCTCGGCGTCTACATCTGCTACGACCGCCATTTTCCCGAAGGTTGGCGCGCGCTCGCTCTCAACGGGGCGGAGTACATCGTCAACCCTTCCGCCACCGTAGCCGGGCTCAGCCAGTATTTGTGGGAGCTCGAGCAGCCGGCCTCGGCGGTGGCCAATGGCTGCTATATCGGCGCGGTCAACCGGGTCGGCACCGAGGCGCCGTGGAACATCGGCCGCTTCTACGGCAACGCCTATTTCGTCAATCCGCGCGGCAAGATCATCGCCAAGGCAAGCGAAGACAAGGACGAGCTGCTGATCGGGGACATGGACCTCGATATGGTGCGCGAGGTGCGTAACCTCTGGCAATTTTTCCGCGACCGCCGTCCCGAGGCCTACGCCGCGCTCGCTTCGCCGTAAGCGCGCGCGCCTCGCGCATTGCGTCCGCGCCCGCGCGGCTTGTATAAAGGCCGCGCCGGCAAGGGGAAGGATCGGCGCTCCATGGATTTCAGCCTCGCCCGCCGCAACATGGTCGAGAACCAGATCCGGACCAACAAGGTGACGGACGCGGCGGTGGTCGAGGCGCTCGCCCAAATCCCGCGCGAGACCTTCGTGCCCGAATCGCGCCGCGCCGTGGCCTATGTCGACGAGGAGGTCGATCTCGGCGGCGGGCGTCGATTGCTGGAGCCGATGGTGTTCGCCCGCATGCTGCAAACGGCGGCGATCCAGCCCGACGAGGTGGTGCTCGATGTCGGCTGCGGCACCGGCTATTCGGCCGCGGTGCTCTCCCGCCTCGCCGGCACCGTGATCGCGCTGGAATCGGATCGGGAACTCGCCGCCCGCGCCCGCGACCGCCTGTCCGCGCTGCGCATCGCCAATGTCGAGCTGGTCGAAGGACCGCTCGACCAGGGCGTGGCCGCGCGCGCGCCCTATGGCGCGATCCTGGTCGAGGGCGGCATCGCGCGTTCCCCCGACGCGTTGCGCGCCCAGCTCGCCGATCGCGGCCGGCTGATTTCGATTTCGTTGCGCCCGGGCGGGCTCGGCCAGGCGGAGCTGACCAGCCGCATCGGGAATTCCTTCCCGGTTCGGCCGCTGTTCGACGCGGTGGCGACCGCGCTGCCGGGTTTCGCCGCCCGCGCCGGTTTCGTGTTCTAGGACGGAACGAATGCGGGCCGCGCGGGCCCGATTCCCGCGCCTTCGTCTTAAGAACTTGTTCACTACCCCTTGATATTTCTACATCCGCAGATATCGTGTGGATGGATGCACAGGGGCGGACTTTGGCATTTCGGGGTGAATGTCGCGGGCCGGGTGGTGGATGCAGGGTAGATTTACGTTGGCGGCTGCCATGATCCTGGCGGGCATGGGGCTCACGGTGAGCGGCGAAGCCGAGACTTTGGAGGAGGCACTGGTCTCCACCTATACGAGCAACGCGACGCTGCTCGCGCAGCGGGCGCAGACCCGGGCGACCGACGAGCAGGTGCCGCAGGCGCTCGCCAACTGGCGGCCGACCGTGAAGCTGTCGGCCGACGCCGGCGAGACGCAGCAGAACAGCAACCTGTTCCTGCCGCTCCAACCCTATGCTGAATCGCTGTTCGCGCGCGACTACGGGCTCACCGTTTCGCAGCCGCTCTATCGCGGCGGACGCACCGACGCGCAGGTGGAACAGGCCGACGCCAACGTGAACGCGCAGCGACAGCAGCTCGCCTCGACCGAACAGACCGTGCTGCTCGCGGCCGTGACCGCCTATATGGACGTGCTCCAGGACGAGGCGGTGGTTCAGCTCGAAAAGAACGATGAGCAGGTGCTCCAGCGCCAGCTCGATTCGACCAACGACCGGTTCCGCGTCGGCGAGGTCACCCGCACCGACGTGGCGCAGGCCCAGGCCGCGCTGTCGGGCGCGCACGCCGCGCGCCGCGCCGCCGAGGCCGATCTGCGCAGCACCGCCGCCGCCTACGTCACCGTGATCGGGCATCCGCCGCGCGGTCTCAAGGAGCCGGGGCCGGTCGCGGGCCTGCCCGGCACGCTGGCGGAGGCGCAGGCCCAGGCCGCGCGCAATCCATCCGTGCTCGCCCAGCATTACGCCGTCGAGTCCGCCGACCACGGGGTCGACCTGGCCGAGGGCGAGTTGCTGCCGCAGGTTTCGCTCAACGCGAGCTACGGGCACGAATACGAGGAATTCTTCTCGCACAGCTATGTCAGCGACGCGCAGGCGCTGGTCAACGTGACCGTACCGATCTACCAGCAGGGCGCCGAGTATTCGCGCCTGCGCGAGCAGAAGCACACCGCCGGCGAGCAGCGGATCAAGCTCGACGAGACGCAGCGCGAGGCGGTCGAGTCCTCGACCCGGGCCTGGGAAACGCTCCAGGCGGCGCGCGCCCGCATGCTTTCCTACCGCGACCAGATCAAGGCCTCCGAGACCGCTCTCGAAGGGGTCAAGCGCGAATCGCTGGTCGGCTCGCGCACCGTGCTCGACGTGCTCAACGCCGAGCAGGACCTGCTGAACGCGCGCGTC
>JASHSH010000059.1 GCA_030040955.1 Rhodospirillales bacterium | reverse complement strand
ATTCGCGTCGGCTTCGGAATAGATGGCGATGGTCGCGATGCCGAGCCTGCGCGCGGTGCCGATGACGCGGCAAGCGATCTCGCCCCGATTCGCGATCAGCAGCGAGCGGAACATCGCTACATCCGCAGGATGCCGAAGCGGGTCTCGGGAATCGGCGCGTTCAGCGCCATCGCGATCCCCAGGCCGAGTGCGCGGCGCGTTTCCGCCGGATCGAGGATGCCGTCGTCCCACAGGCGCGCGGTGGCGTGGTAGGGATCGCCCTCGGTCTCGTATTGCGCGCGGATCGGCGCCTTGAACACCTCCTCCTCCGCGGCCGGCCATTCCGCGCCCTTGGCGGCGAGGGAGTCGCGCCGGATGGTGGCGAGCACCGAGGCCGCCTGCTCGCCGCCCATCACCGAGATGCGCGAGTTCGGCCAGCTCCACAGCAGCCGCGGCGAATAAGCGCGGCCGCACATCGCGTAGTTTCCGGCGCCGAACGACCCACCCGCGATGACGGTGAATTTAGGCACCGCCGCGGTGGCGACGGCGGAAACCAGCTTGGCGCCGTCCTTGGCGATGCCGCCCGCCTCGTATTTCGCGCCGACCATGAAGCCGGTGATGTTCTGAAGGAAGACCAGCGGGATTTTCCGCTGGCAGCAGAGCTCCACGAAATGCGCGCCCTTGAGCGCGGATTCCGAGAACAGGATACCGTTGTTGGCCAGGATGCCGACCGGATACCCCCAGACATGGGCGAAGCCGGCGATCAGCGTCTCGCCGTAGAGCGACTTGAACTCGTCGAGGCGGCTGCCATCGACCAGGCGCGCAATGATCTCGCGGATGTCGAAGGATTTGCGAAGTTCGGTCGGCACCACGCCATACAGCTCGGCCGGATCGTAGACCGGGTCCTCCACCACCCGCGTGTCCAGCAAGGCGCGATCGGGGCGCCCCAGATTGGCGACGATGGAGCGTGCGATGGCGAGCGCGTGCGCATCGTCGCGCGCGGCATGGTCGGCGACGCCGGAATGCCGCGCATGCACGTCCGCGCCGCCCAGCTCCTCGGCGGTGACTACCTCGCCTGTCGCCGCCTTCACCAGGGGCGGGCCGCCGAGAAAGATCGTCCCCTGCCCGCGCACGATCACCGCTTCGTCGGCCATCGCCGGCACATAGGCGCCGCCCGCGGTGCAGGAACCCATCACCAGCGCGATCTGCGCGATCCCCTTCGCCGACATGTTCGCCTGGTTGAAGAAGATGCGGCCGAAATGGTCGCGGTCGGGGAAAACCTCGTCCTGGTTGGGCAGGTTGGCGCCGCCCGAATCGACCAGGTAGACGCAAGGCAGCCGGTTCTGCTCGGCGATCTCCTGTGCGCGGAGATGCTTCTTGACCGTGAGCGGATAGTAGGTGCCGCCCTTCACGGTAGCATCGTTGGCGACGATCATGCATTCGCGGCCCGCGACGCGCCCGATGCCGCAGACGATGCCGGCCGAGGGTACCTCGCCGCCATACATGCCCCAGGCGGCCAGCGCGCCGATCTCCAGGAAGGGCGAGCCGGGATCGAGCAGCGCGCGGACGCGCTCGCGCGGCAACAGCTTGCCGCGCTCGACATGGCGCTTGCGCGAGGCCTCGCCGCCCCCCTGCTCGACCAGTTGCGTGCGCTCGCGCAGCTCCGCGACCAGGCGGCGCATATGCGCCGCGTTGGCTTGGAACTCGGCCGCGCCGGGCGAAATCTCGCTCTTCAGGACGGGCATGGCGGCCGCATCTTAGTTCAATCCTCGCCGGCGCGTCCCGCCGCCTTCGCCAGCATCGCGTCGAAGGCCCGCTTGATTCGGGCGATATAGGGCTGCTTGTAGGCGAAGATCGATTTCTCGCCGTGCACCAGCATGGTCGCGTTCACCTCGAAGACCAGGACCCGCCCCTCGGGGTCGAGCGCGCAGTCGATGCCGAAATAGTCGAGCGCCATCTCGGACTGGATCGCCCGCAGCGCCTCCCATGGCGTCGGACCGAACGCGCCGCGCGGCTCGCGCACGAAGGCCTCCTCCTCGCGGCGCATCCATTCCTGGTTCGCCATGTCGGTGCGGAAGTGATGCACCTTCCAGTTCCGGTCGATCGCCAGATGGTAGGGAAGCAGCTCGCCGTCGATGGAGATGAACCGGTACTTGCGGAAATATCCGTCGGCGGATTCATAGGGGACATATTCGGTGACGTAGTGATCCGCCTGGGGCCTGCGCGCGGCGAAGCGGGCAACCGCCTGGGCATCCGCCACCTGCTCCAGATCCTGGCCGCCATGCGCGCCGCCGATACGCACCAGGAGCGGGAACGCAATTCCCTCCGGCGCCGGGGCCGCGGAGAGTTCGTGACCCTTGCGGCGCACGGTCTTCGGCACGCGACAGCCGGGCAGCGCGGAAAGCCGCTCGGCGATGCGCTCGCGGCCGGTGTTCAGGATCGCGTTCGGGTGATTGAGCACGGGCCGGCCGATGCGTTCGACCAGTTCGGCGGCGATGGGAAGCATGTGCCCGCCGCGATCGACATCCGAGATCAGGTTCATCACCACATCGCCGCGCGAACGCAGCGTGTCGGAGTCGTATTCCACCCCCTCCATCAGGCCGAGGAAGTAGCTGTCGTAGTTCGCGCGGCCGACCAGATAGTCGCTCGGCGTGTTCCCCGCGCCCGGCGCGGTGAGCAGCAGCACGGAGAAGTCGGGCTTCGATTTGGCGCCCGCCCGCCGACTCAGCGGCCGCAGTTTCTGCGCGTGGCGGAACAAGCCGAACGCCTCGTCCGACCGGCCGCGCTGCTGGAGCAGGTTGCCGAGCGAGATATAGGCGTCGGCGTCGCTGGGGCGCAGCTCGGCGGCTGCCTTATATTCCGCCACCGCCTCGTCGATGCGGCCCAAATCGCGCAGCGCGTTGGCGAGATTGTAGCGGCTCTCGGGCAGGTTCGCGTCGATGGCGAGCGCCTGGCGGCAGGCCGCTTCCGCCTCGGCCGGCCGGCCCAGCTCGAGCAGCAGCGCGCTCAGATTGTTGAGCGCCTCCGGGAAACGCGGGCGCAGCGCGACCGCCTGCATATAGGCCGCCGCCGATTCCGCCTCGCGGCCGATCCGGCGCAGCAGATTGGCCAGATTGTACCAGGCTTCGGGATAGTCCTTGCGCGCGGCGATGGCGGCGCGGAGCGAGTCCACCCCCTCCTCCGCGCGGTCGATGGCGGGCAAGGCGTTGCCGAGATTGTTGTGCGCCTCGGCATAGTCCGCGCGCAGACCGATGGCGGCGCGGTATCGCTCCGTCGCTTCGGCCATCCGCCCCTGTCGCTCCAGCGCGATGCCGAGATTGTTGTGCGCCTCGGGCAGTTCCGGCGAGAGGCCGATGGCGCGGACATAGCTCGCTTCCGCTTCGGCGGCCTTGCCCTGCATCAGCAGCGCGTTGGCGAGGAGATAATGCGCCTCGGCCGAGCCGGGCTCCGCGGCCATCGCCGCGCGCGCCGCCGCCTCGGCGGCCTTGGGGTCGCCGGCCTCCAGTCGCGCGAGTGCCAGAGCGAGTCCATCGCGCGCCGGGTTCTCGCCGCGCGTGGTCGCGGAGCGGCTCTTGGCGGCGCGGCGCGCCTTGCGGTTCATCCCGGCCGGCCGTCCTGGGCATCCGTCGGCATCGGCCAGACGTTAGCGCGCTTTGCCCGCATGCGCGAGACGGCACCCCCGGCTGGCGCGCCGCCGCGCGTCGGCTTACCATCCGGCCGCGCCAGGCGGGTTCGCCGCCGACAGGAGACACCGAATGAAGAAGCCGGCCCGGAAGCCGCATTCCCGCACCAACCGCCGCAAGGCGAAGCTCAAGGCCAAGCGCCGTCGCCAGCGCGCGCGGGCGTAGGGAAAGCGGCCGGCCTCCACCTAGAGTAGGCAGACCTTCACTTGCGCCGCGTGGATCGTCCTGCTACCAGGGCGAGCGAAGCTTCGTGGGGGGGCCGCGATGCGGGCGCTGGCGCGGTCGATTTTCCGGCTGTTGCGTCGACATCGGGGAAGCTCGGCTCTGCTGCAAGCGCTGGATGTGCCCGTGCGCCGCAGCGTTTCCGGCGTGCGATTTCCGATCCACTGCCGGTTGACCTCGAATCATTGGGTCAACGACGGCTACGACCTGCCGTCGCGGTTTTCGTTTCGCCGGCTTTGCCAAGTTCTCGCGCCACGAGGGCTATTCGACGTGGGGGCGAATGTCGGCCTCTATGCGGCCGAGTTCGCCACACAGGTTCCCGAAGGTCGGATACTCGCGGCGGAACCCAACTCCCGTGTCTTTCCGTTTTTGCAGCGGACCTGCGCCGGCATCGGACCGAGGGCATTCGCCGTCAGGATGGCGGCATCCGATTCCGCGGGCGAAGCCGAGCTTCGCTTCGATCCGATGGCTCCCGCGATGGGCGGCATTCTTCCCGGTCCGGACGGGCTGTACAATTCGCAACGACGCTATGGCGGGTTCCTGGTCTCCGAAAGGGTGGCCACGGTGACCGTGGACGCGCTGGCTGCCGAGCACTTCGTCCCGGACTTGCTCAAGATCGATGCGGAAGGGGCCGACGCCCTGATCCTGAAGGGAGCGGAGGAAATGCTCGCCGCGCACCGGCCGGCGCTGTTCTTCGAAGTCGACCGCGATCACGAGCGCATTCGCGCGATGCTCGAATCCCGGGGCTATGTGCCGCTCGACGCGGAGCTGCGGGTGAAGCACCAGGCGCTGGGCATGTGCTTCGCGCTGCACCGCGAGAGGCACGCGGACGCCATCGGCGCGCTGTGTGGCTGAGGGGCCGGCCCCCTCACCCCGCGTGGGCGCGCGCGAGCAACCCTTCGACCGCGGCCAGGCTGGGGGCGGAGCCGGCGCCGCCGCTTCCCGTAGTGGCGAGCGCGCCGCAGGCGGCGGCGAAACGCACCGCGCGGGGCAGATCGTCGCCGCGCGCCAGCGCCACCGCCAGCCCGCCATTGAACGAATCGCCCGCGCCGACCGTGTTCACCGAATTGACCGGGAAGGCGGGCACGAATCCCTGCTCCTTGGCGTCGCGGAAATAGACGCCGGCCGCGCCCATCTTGACGATCGCCGCGCGCGCGCCGCGCTCGATCAGCCGCGCCGCCGCCGTCCGCGCCTTGACCTCGGTGTCGGGGCGCACGCCCACCAGACGCTCGGTCTCCACTTCGTTGGGGGTGACGAAATCGGCCGCGCGCAAGGCCTCATCGCCGAGGCCCGCGGGCGGCACCGGCGCCGGATCGAGCAGCACCATGCCGCCGGCCGCGCGCACGATCTGGGCAGCGGCGAGGCTGGGCGCGAGCGGCGTTTCCAGCTGAAGCAGCAGTGCCCCGGCGGACTTGAGAACGCCGTCGGCCCGCGCCACGTCGGACGCGTCGATCAGATGGTTGGTTCCAGGCACGACGACGATGCAGTTCTCGCCCCGCTCGTCGACGTCGATGATGGCGACCCCGGTCGGCGCCTTGGCATCGCTGCCCAGATGCTCGGTGTCGACGCCGTACTCGGCGAGATGTCCGCGCACCTGGGCGCCGAACGCATCCGTCCCGGTGCGGCCGATGAACACCGCGCGCGCGCCCAGCCGCGCCACCGCCACCGCCTGGTTCGCGCCCTTGCCGCCGAGCGCGATGGTGACGCGCCGGCCGAGGATCGTCTCGCCGGGCTTGGGCAGGCGTTCGCTGAACGCGGTGATGTCGGTGTTGATGCTGCCGAGGATAGCGACGAGGCTTGGGCTCCGCGCGGGCATGGACGTCGTTCTCCGGATGCGGACGGTTGCCGCCCGATCCGTCTACTCCATCGCACGGACGAGGCCAAGCGCGCGGCCGGACGCCGACTCCGGCAGAGCGGATGCGGGCATTCGGCGCGGGAAAGTGAGGAGCCTCGTTCTGGCGGAAGGGGGGGAAACGTCTTCCGCCAACAATCTTCGTTTGCACAGGTGGTTAGCCCGTCTATAGCTTGACTACCGACGCATCTACCGACGCGGGCTTGAAGCGTCTTCCTTGATATTTCTATTCCTCACGCGAGTGCCCATCCAGGCCGTCCGAGATCGAACTGATGCGCGTCCATCCTTCGCCTTGAGTATTTCTGAACAAGGCGTTGCGCGCCGCAGGAATGCAACGAAATCGAACAATCGTCCTCGCGTCATCTCACCCGCCCCTTCTCGTTCGCGTACTCTGCGAAGGCATAGCCGTTGCGGTCTCACGGTCAGCCGCCGTTGCATCAAATCCCCACGCAACACTACCCCGACGCCGGGGTGCGAATTACCCGTGATCGAGAGGGTGTCTGGAAGGACCCGCGCGATCAGGGGCCAGCGATTTTCAGAGGTGCGGCTCGCCGTCGACAGATACACCAGTGCGCTACGACCCGGGCTCGATCAAAGCCGCGGAGTCGTTGCGCACGTTGCCGACCGCCTTGCCGACGGGCCAGATGCGGAGCTCGCCGGCATAGGGGCGAAGTATCTGGTGCAGCGCGATCGCCGAGCTGGCCGTCTCCCCAAGCCAGGCGGTCCAGTCCGCGGGCGGCAGGATCACCGGCATGCGATCATGGAGCGGGCGCATGGCCGAGCTGGCATCGGTGGTGAGGATGGTGAAGCTGGTCACGGGCTCGCCCGCCGGAGGGCGCCAGCTTTCCCAAAGGCCCGCGAGCGGCATGATGGCCGAGCCCGCGAGGGCGATGGCGAAGGGCTGCCGGTCGGGCTTGCGCCATTCATAGAAGGCGCTGACGGGTACGATGCAGCGGCGCTTGGCATAGGCTGCGCGGAACATCGGCTTCTCGGCCACCGTCTCGGCCCGGGCATTGAACGCCTTGGCCCCTATGGAGGCGTCCTTGGCCCAGCCCGGTATCAGCCCCCAGCGCGCCGGCGCGGCGACTCGGCCGCCCTGGGCCGGATCAAACCAGGCGATCAGCGAAGACTGCGTGGGCGCGACGTTATAGGAGGCCGGCGCGTTCCAGGCCGGCACACTAGCCAGGAAGCTGAGGAACTCGTGAACCTCCTGCCAAGTGTATTCGCGCGTGAAGCGGCCGCACATGCCACCAGTGTAGCCGATCACGGTCCTGGCGAGATCGGATGCGAGAGTCACGAACGGCGTTCGCCGGAAGCTGGCAGCACCATAGGCGCGTCTCATGCATTCAACGGCTTAGCTCTTTCTTTCTATTTTTCTATTTGAAGCCCCAATAATAAAGGACCGGTCCGACCGGTCCGACCGGTCTACTCGTTGAATTCCCAGCGCAATTCTGCGGACGGTCAAAATAGTTGACCGTCCGCGACCGTCCGAAGCATGTGGCGCAACAGCGCGAGCGCGGGCCAGAGCGCGCACGGTGCGGCGACAGTAGCATCGCGTTGACGCGCGTTGACTGCGCGTCAACTTCCTACCAACCCTTTGAAACTGACGGAAAGGCGGGGTGCGAATTACCCGTGGGCGATGTCTCGATTGGAAGGACCCGCTGTAACCGCCGCCCGATCGCGTTGATCGAGCCGGGCAGCGTGAAGCACGAGCCAAGTCCGACCGAATTGGCTGTGCTGGAGGAACCTCAACAATCAAACAGGGAAAGGGGAGCGAAGCCTATCGACCCCTATTGTGGGCACACCTCCCCGCTCGACCGAGATTTCTCCAATTCATCTCGCGCGCTATCCCAACGATCGCCAACGCATGGGCCATGTCCGGGCACCTCGTTCCCCCACACGTCCCACCCCGCCGGCGCCGTGCGCGCGAACAGCTCGATCTTCTCCTCGACGGGGAAGTAGCGCTCGATCAGCTCGCGGAACTGCGCCGGCTTCTCCGAGTGTCGGCCGACCGGCGCGGTGACCAGGCTCGGCGATTGCGTGCCCATCACCGGCGCCGGCGGATCTCCCTTGGTCGCCAACAGCAGGATTTCGTGCGTGTCGCGGAACCAGAAGCCGGTGCCGAGCCGGTCGCTCCCGTTCGGGTAGGTCTTGTGCCAGACGACCTCCGAGCGATAGACGAAGCCCCAGGCCGCGAGCAGCTCGAGCGCCTCGGCTAGGTGGGGAATCGTCGACCACAGCCACAGCGCCGCTTTCGGGGCCGCGAGCTGGCCGACGGGCAGCCGCAGCAACTCATCGCGCGACATGGTCGGATAGTGCTGGCCCGGCGATTTCTGCTCGCCGAGTTCGGACCAGGTGCGGTGATGCCAGGGTGGATCGGCGTAGATCACGCCGTAGCATTTCCGCCGCGCGACCGCCTCGAGCGGCGCCGGCGCGGCGACCCCGCGCTTCGCGGTTTCGGCCCGCGCCATCCGGTCCATGCGCGCCAGCCGGGCGACGCGTCGCTCGCCGGTCCTGAGCCGCGTCGCTTCGCCGCGTTCCATATCGGGGCGGATCGCGCCGGCCGCGATCGCCTGGTCGAAGGCCTGGTCGCCGAGCTTGGTCAGCTCGTAGAGCGTGCCCCACGACTTTGGCAAATTCAGAACGTGTTCGGAATTTGCGATCCTTCCGTCTCGGGCGATCTTCATCAGCTTGTTGGCCGTGTCGTGGCTGAACGGGAGATCGCCTTTGACCATCGCCATGAACTCGCCGTGAGGCAGCGCCGCCTTCGCTTCGATCAGCGCCCGGCCGGTGGCGATCACCGAGTCGAATACCGCGCCCCAGCTCGCGCCGATGCGCGCGGCCCAGCCGGCGCGGTCGAATCCGTGATCGATCATTTCCCCGAGATCTTGATGCGCCACATGGGAATTCCGTAGCCGGCCGACCGAAGAAATGACGCGGATTGGATTCATGGATCCTCCATACCTTCCGGCCGGCGCGCGCCGGCGCATATCGACACCAAGCTAGCTGCGCTCCCACACTATGCGTCTGTCCCGCCGCTCTGGCGCCGACTGATCCGTCGCCACTTGGGATCTTCACGAACGCCGTTCGCCTACGCGCCATTCATTTCGGCGCGGCCCCGCGCTTCCAGATGGTGATCAATCGGCTGCGCTTCCGGTCCGACGCGCGCAGCGCGTCCAGGTCCATATCGATGCCGAGCGCGCGGAGCGGCGCCTGGAGGGCGCGCAGGCGGCTCCCCAGCCGGTTCCCCGAGGACCATCGCTTAGGATTTGGAGAAGCGCGCGATCATCTTGTCTAGCGCCGCGCTCATCAAGCGCGGGAAGTTGCGCTCGAAGCTCGCGCGCAGGATGCCGGCGAAGTCGAGCCGCGCGCGGTACTCGGGCGTCTTGCGCACGAAGACCAGCACCGGCGTCACCTGGCCGTGATCGGCCTTCCAGATGCCGAGCGCCCGGCCGCTCTGCTTCGAGGTGACGACGAAATACTTCGCACGGCGTGGATGCTTGAGCCGCGATCGCCAGGTCACGTTGCCCTGGAAGCCGGCCTTGAACTCCAGTGCACCGGCTTGCGACAGCGCCTGGACCAGCTGGCCCGGGTTCATGTTGCCATAGGCGTTCAGATCGGCGCCGCGCCCCGGCACCGTATAGGCGCCCTCGCTCACGCCGGCATAGTCGAGCATCTTCTCCGAGCGCTTCATCGCGCGCGCCCCGCCCTCGATCTCGGGGCCGAGATATTCCGCCGCCCCGTATTTGAGCTCGACGCTCGCCTCCAGCTCTCCCTTGCGCGCGGGCACCGCCATCGCCGAGTTGAGCGTGTAGGGCGTCGGCCGGTCGAAGATGCCTGGCAGCGCGGCGCGGTAATCCTCTCGCGCCTGGACGGCGGTCTGGCTCAGCGCGGCGGCCGCCGCGTAGGGCAGCGCGCGCCTGCCGAGCTCGTCGAGATTGGCGGCGAGGCGGGCGAAGTCGCTGTCGAAGCGGACGGTGAACAG
This sequence comes from Rhodospirillales bacterium, assembly GCA_030040955.1. Classification (GTDB taxonomy): domain Bacteria; phylum Pseudomonadota; class Alphaproteobacteria; order Rhodospirillales; family Magnetospirillaceae; genus JASHSH01. Next base: position 3,075 of record JASHSH010000059.1, on the reverse strand, counting down.
CTCACTCATGGTAGAATCCTTTCATCATTGCGCGGCGGTCATCAGCCGTCCGGTGGTGCGGTCGCTGAAGGGCAGATCGCTTTTGATCATCGCGAGGAATTCGCCGTTCATTTCGGCGCGGCCCCGCGCTTCCAGATGGCGATCGGTCGGCTGCGATCGCGGTCCGATTCGCGCGGCAAGGTCAGGTTCATGTCGATGCCGAGCGCCCGGAGCGGTGCCTGGAGGGCGCGCAGGCGGCTCCGCAATCGGTTCGCCGCGGGCCAGCGCTTGTGCTTGCGTACGGTCTCGGGAACCTGCTCCTCCAGCTTGGCGAGCAGCTCCGTGGCGGTCAGGCGCAGATCGGGCTCCGCGTCGAGCAGCGTGCGCAGGGCCTCGGCCACCGGATCGCTTTCGATCGCCGTCTCCACGGCGCCGGCACGGTTGAGCGCGTAGGCTTCCATAAACTCCCCGTCGCGCCAGCCCAGGCCTTGCTCAGCCGCGGTGGCGAAGGCGGCGAAATCCGCCATCCGCGGCGGCCGCTCGAGCCGAATCTCGGGCAAGCGGCGCAACGCGGACGAAACCCCGTCGAGCAGCACGCCCAGGATCGAGGGCCGCGCCCGATAGAACGCGGCCCAGAATGCCGCCTCCGTCTGGCGCTTCTCTTCCTCGATCGCCGGCAGGGTGCGGAAGATGCAGCGGTCGGCCAGGTCGGGCCTGGTCGCCAGGTCCGGGATGCCGTTGATGATCGCCGCACGCTTGAACTGGAACACCACTTCGGTGCGGTCGGAGTACTTCTTGCGGGTCGAGAATCCGCCGCCGGTGGAGAGCCGGCACAGCGCGTCGGACAGCCATAGCGGCATCTCGCTCATGTTGTCGAAGGCGAGCACGCGCGAGTTTTCGGCGGTGATCACGAAATCGCTGTCGTGCGCCGGCGCGGTCCGAATCGGTGCCGCGTTGGGGTCGGTGAGCGCCCGCAGCACCGCCGACACGGTGGACTTGCTGGAGCCCTGCTCGCCGTTGAGCGCAAGAATCGGGCAGGACAAGTTAGGGTTGAACGCCGCGACCAGCCAGGCGACGGTGAGCGTGCGCTCACCGAACGTGGCGCAGTTCACGAAGGGCATCAGCTCGTCGATCGAGCCTTCCGGCACGGGCTCCGGCAGCGCGCGCATCGCGTCGACGCGGCGGAACTTCACGCCAGCCTTGTTCACGGTCTCCCAGCCCTTCGCGTCGATGCGGACGGCGCGCCAAGTCTCGTCGCCGAGATCGAGCCAGATCGTGCTGCCAGCGCGCCCTACCCGTAGATGGAGCTCGTGCGTCGCGCCGAGCCGAGCCTTCGCGGCGATCGTGCCAACCGCGTCGGTGATCGCGGTTTCGCCCGGGCTCGTGCCGTACCGCTGATAGTATTCGCCAGCGAGCCAGTCACGGAACCACTCGCCCTTCGCCGGCCAGTTCTCCAGGTGGCCGTTAACGCCCAGGGTCGCCCAGGCCTCGCGCTCCGGCGTGTGCCAGAGTTCGAGGTGCTCGACCAATTCCATCAGCGTGTCGCGCACCGCTGGGCCGCGCCGCCGGCCGCCTTTGCCTCCACCGGCCTCGGCGTCGACCGGCTTGGCGACGGCCACGAGATCGAGCGCGCGCGCCTGGTCCCATCCCTCGGCCTCGGCGTCGGCGGCATCCCAGCCGTCCTTCACCTCCACCGGCGGCGCGATTCTGGCGATCGAGGCCGCGCCTACCTGGCGCAGCGCCTTGCACACCGCGTCCGCGTAGGCGCCGCCGGCCTCGTCGGCGTCGGGCCACACGATCACCCGGCGATCGGCCAGCGGCGTCCAGTCGGCCTTGCTGGCGCTCTTGGACCCGTTCGGCGAGGTGACCGCGACATGATCGGGCAGCAATCGCGCCGCGGCGTCCGCCGCCTTCTCGCCCTCGCACACCACCACGGTAGCGTCGGGGCGGCCAGCGAGCCGATCGAGGCCGTAGAGCGGCCGGAGCGGCTCGAACCCCTTCCACCTCCACTCCTCGCCCTTGCCGTCACGCCGACGGCACCACGTCAGCGGCAGATAGACCTTGCCGCCGCCGGTCTCCTCGAACCGGCAGACGAAGCCGAGCAGCTCGCCGACGGCGGAACGGTATTCGAATCGGGTGGCGGGCCGACCCCGCGTCGGATGCCCGGCCGCAGGCGGCGGGGAGTTCGCTGGGACCGGTATGATGGCAACCCATTCGGGCGCCGAGTTGCGATCTCCGCCCTTCGCGCGTCCGCGCAGGGGCGAGAACATCTCATCTGGCATCGGCCGGGATGCCCAGCATGTCGGCGACGCTGCGCGCGGCCGCCGCCTGGTCGAGCCGGCCGAGATAGGCGGCCAGCGAGATCAGGTCCCCACCCCTGTCGCCGGTGGCGAAGTCGGCCCACTTGCCGCTGACCAGGTTGATCCGAAAGGACCCACGATGCCGATCGGCTCGGCGGGGATTGAGCGCGACATACTCGTTTCCCTCGGCCCGGCCGTCGGGCAGCCAGCGCTCGAGTATGGGCCGAATCTGCCGTAATGCGGCTTCGTTGATGCGGGAAAAGTCGATCACGGAGTTTGACGAGGAAGTGACGCGAACATGCTGGCGAGATCGCGGGCGGCCGAATCGCTGCAACCCAGGTAGCCGGCGAGCGAGATCACTTCGCCGCCCTTATCGCCGGTGGTGGGATCTCTCCACCTTCCAGTTAACAGACTGACGTGCAGGAGTGAGCCGCGCCGCCCCTCCTCAGCTCGAGGATTGAGCGCGACATACTCTCTTCCATCGATCCGGCCGGCGGGCAGCCAGGAAGTCAACACCCGCAGAATCTCGCGCCGGACGCGGCGGTGGCGTCGGATTTTTCGCTCATGGTCGATCATCGGCACATCTCCTTCTCCAACATTTCCACATAGCGCAGGGGCGCGTCTGCACGTAGCATCGTGCGGAACCCGTCCTTCACGATCCCGATGTGGCCCGCCTTCACGCGCTCGTAGAATTTGCTCCGCGAGATGCGGGTCGCGGCCAGGAACTCCTCGACCGTGATCAGCAAGGGCGCGACCGGTGGCCGCTCTCGCCGGCTTCGGCTCTTGGAAACTGCGG
>JASHSH010000058.1 GCA_030040955.1 Rhodospirillales bacterium | reverse complement strand
CTCGACATTCCGCCCGGAATCGAGGCGACCACCGACATCGCGCGGGCGGCCCAGGGCGAGCTGATCTTCCTCAACGTCCCGGCGCAATACCTGCGCGGCGTGTGCCGGCAGATCAGGCCGCATTGGCGCAACGACCTGCCGGGCGTGATCTGCACCAAGGGAATCGAGACCAATTCGTCGGCGCTGAGCTGTGAGGTGGCCGCGGAAGAGCTGCCCGGCGTTCCGCTCGCCATCCTGGGCGGGCCGACCTTCGCCGCCGAAGTGGCCAAGGGAATGCCCACCGCGGTCACCGTCGCCTGCGCCGACACCCTGCTCGGGCGGCGCATCGTCGAGACGGTGGGATCGTCCACCTTCCGGCCCTATGCGAGCGACGACGTAGTTGGCGTGGCGCTGGGCGGCGCGGTGAAGAACGTGCTCGCCATCGCCTGCGGCGTGGTCGAGGGCCGCGCGCTCGGCGACAATGCCCGTGCCGCGCTGATCACCCGCGGCCTCGCCGAGCTTACCCGCCTGGTGGTCGCGCGCGGCGGGCGCGCCGAGACCTGCGCCGGACTTTCGGGGCTTGGCGATCTGGTGCTCACCGCATCCAGCCTGCAATCGCGCAACTACTCGCTCGGCTTCGCCATCGGCCAGGGCCGCAAGCTCGCCGAGATCATGGGCCAGCGGCGCTCGGTGGCGGAAGGCGTGCCGACCGCCGCGGCGGTGCTCGGGCTCGCCGCTCGGCTCAAGGTCGAGCTGCCGATCTGCTCGGCCGTGGCCGGCCTGCTGCACCGGAGCGTGGACTTGCAGGAGACGATCCGCGCCCTCCTCGCGCGTCCGTTCAAGGACGAGCTCATCCCCGCCGCCAACGCCGCTTCCGGGAGTCGAAGATGAACCACTGGCTGCTGAAGACCGAGCCCGAGACCTGGTCCTGGTCCGACCAGACGAAGAAGGGCACGACGCAGTGGGATGGCGTGCGCAATCACCAGGCCGCCAACAATCTGCGCGCCATGAAGAAGGGCGACCGCGGGTTCTTCTATCATTCGGGCGAGGAGCGCCAGGTCGTCGGCATCGTGGAGGTGGCGCGCGAAGCCTATCCCGATCCCTCCGACGAGACCGAAAAATTCGTGATGGTGGATGTGAAGGCGGTCGCGCCGTTGTCCAAGCCGGTGACGCTTGCCCAGGTGAAGGCCGAGCCCAGGCTCAAGGACCTGCTGCTGGTGCGCAATTCGCGCCTCTCGGTGATGCCGATCGACCCCGCCTCCTGGGCGCTGATCTGCAAAATGGGCGGAGCGAAACCCGACTAGATTCATTCGCTCGCCTGGAAAGATGCCGCGCGCCCGCTTGATCGTCCGCGCGGGGCGGGACCATACTTTCCGCAACGAATCGGACGCGGCGCAGCGTCCGCCCAGGGAGTGGAAAGTCTCATGAGCGATACCAGCCTGTTCCCGCCGCCGGCCGAATTCGCGCGCAAGACCTTGATCGACCTCGCCACCTACAAGGCCTGGTATGCCCGCTCGATATCCGATCCCGAAGGCTTCTGGGCCGAGCACGGCAAGCGCATCGACTGGATCAAGCCCTTCACCAAGGTGAAGGACACATCGTTCGAGGGCGCGGTGCATGTGCGCTGGTTCGCGGACGGCACGCTCAACGTCGCCGCCAACTGCCTCGACCGGCACCTCGCCAAGCGCGGCGGACAGACCGCGATCATATGGGAAGGAGACGACCCGAAAGAGTCGCGCCACATCACCTATCGCGAGCTGCACGAGCAGGTCTGCCGCCTTGCCAACGCGCTGCTCGGCCTCGGCGTTCGGAAGGGCGACCGGGTGACAATCTATCTGCCGATGATCCCGGAGGCGGCGGTCGCCATGCTCGCCTGCGCGCGCATCGGCGCGATCCATTCGGTAGTGTTCGGCGGCTTTTCGCCGGATTCGCTCGCGGGACGCATCCGCGACTGCGATTCCTCGCTGCTGATCACGGCCGACGAGGGGTTGCGCGGCGGGCGCAAGGTGCCGCTCAAGGCCAATGCCGACGAGGCGCTGAAATCCTGCCCCTCGATCAAGACGGTCGTGCTTGTGCGGCGCACCGGCGCGAACGTGCCGGTCGTGCAGGGCCGCGATCGCTGGTATCACGAACTCTTGGCGGCGGCCTCGCCCGCGCACAAGGCCGAGGCGATGGGGGCGGAGGATCCGCTGTTCATCCTCTACACCTCGGGCTCGACCGGTAAGCCGAAGGGCGTGCTGCACAGTTCGGGCGGATATCTCGTCTTCGTCTCGATGACGCACCAGTATGTGTTCGACTATCACGACGGCGACATCTACTGGTGCACCGCCGATGTCGGCTGGGTGACCGGTCACAGCTACATCGTCTACGGGCCGCTGGCCAACGGGGCGACCACACTGATGTTCGAGGGCGTGCCCAACTATCCGGACAGTTCGCGCTTCTGGCAGGTGATCGACAAGCACAAGGTCAACATCTTCTATACCGCGCCGACCGCGATCCGCGCGCTGATGCGCGAGGGCGAAGCGCCGGTGAAGAAGACCAGCCGCAAGTCGCTCCACCTGCTGGGCTCGGTCGGCGAGCCGATCAACCCGGAAGCCTGGCTCTGGTATCACCGGGTCGTGGGCGACAACCGTTGCCCGATCGTCGATACCTGGTGGCAGACCGAGACCGGCGGCATCCTGATCACGCCGCTGCCCGGCGCCACGCGGCTCAAGCCCGGCTCGGCGACGCTGCCGTTCTTCGGCATCATC
>JASHSH010000009.1 GCA_030040955.1 Rhodospirillales bacterium | reverse complement strand
GCCCGGATGGGGCCAGTCCAGCGCCTCCCTGCTGCGGGAGTTGCGCGACCTCGATCGCTGATGCGCTATTTCGACACCAGCATCCTGGCGCCCTTGATCCTAAGCGAGCCGGCGAGCGTCCAAGTGGAGCGGTTCGTGCGGCGTCTGCCGACCGGCGAAATGGCCACGAGTCACTGGGCCAGGGTCGAGATGGCCTCCCTGCTCGCGCGGCGGGTGCGGATGGGCGCGCTCGACGCGCGCGCGGCCCGCACGGCGCACGAACAGTTCGACTCGGTGCTGCGCGAGACCTTCGCGACAATCGATTCGACTCGCGCCGACCACGATCTTGCATGCGCCTTTCTGCTCGGCGGCAGGACCGGACTGCGCGGCGGCGATGCGCTGCATCTGGCTATCGCGGCCAACCGCGGGGCGGAGTATATCTACACCCTCGACCAGGCGATGTTGGCGGCGGGACGGTCCCTGGGGTTGCCGACCGCGGCCGGAATTCGACCGAGCCGATAGACCTCGCATGCCGATCAAGATCGCACCCTCCCTCCTCGCCTCCGACTTCGCCCGCCTGGGCGAGGAGGTGCGCGCCGTCGACGCGGCCGGGGCGGACTGGATCCATATCGACGTGATGGACGGGCATTTCGTGCCCAACCTGACCGTCGGACCGGCGGTGGTGAAGGCGCTGCGCCCGTTCAGCCGCAAGCCGTTCGACGTCCATCTCATGGTCGCCCCGGTCGATCCGATGATCGAGCCGTTCGTCGAGGCCGGCGCCGACATCGTCACCGTGCACGCCGAGGCCGGCCCGCATCTCGACCGTTCGCTGCACCTGGTGCGCGCGCTCGGCGCCAAGGCCGGCGTCTCCCTCAACCCGGCCACGCCGCTCTCGGCCATCGAGCAGGTGCTCGACATCGTCGATCTGGTGCTGATCATGTCGGTCAATCCCGGCTTCGGCGGCCAGGAGTTCATCCCCGCCTCGCTCGACAAGATCGCCCGGCTGCGGCGGATGCTGGGGACGCGCGCGGTCGAGATCGAGGTCGATGGCGGCGTCGGGCCGGGCAATGCCCGGACGCTCGCGGCGGCCGGAACGACCGTGCTGGTGGCCGGCAGCGCGGTGTTCCGCACCCCCGATTACGCGGCCAATATCGCGGCCTTGCGTTGAACGCCGCGCGCGTTCGTGTCACAAAAGCTTAACCCGGCCGTCACGAAACTTCCGCCGAGGCGGACTAATTTGACGCCGCGGCGGCGCCGGAGCGAAGGATTCATGGCATGAGCCAGGAACATACGGTTCGTTCCTATGACGAGGAGCTGTCGCACCTTTCCAACCTGATCGCGCGCATGGGCGGCCTCGCCGAGGCCCAGCTCGAGGGCGCGGTGCAGGCGCTGGGCACGCGCGATTCCGAGCTCGCCGGCGAGATCATCGCGGGCGACGCCAAGGTCGACGAGATCGAGCAGGAGGTGCACGCCTTCACGCTGCGCATGCTGGCGCTGCGCCAGCCTGTCGCCCAGGACCTGCGCGCCATCGTCGCCGCGCTGAAAATCTCGGGCGATCTCGAGCGCATCGCCGACTATGCCGCCAACGTGGCCAAGCGCACGCTGGTGCTGAACCAGATTCCGCCGGTCAACCCGGGCCTGGGCGTGATCCGCCTCGGCCACCAGGTTCAGCAGATCGTCAAGAACGTGCTCGACGCCTATGCCGAGGAGGATGTCGACAAGGCGGTGCGGGTGTGGCGGCAGGATTCCGAGGTCGACGACATCTACACCTCGCTGTTCCGCGAACTGATCACCTACATGATGGAGGATCCGCGCAACATCACGCCGTGCATCCACCTCATGTTCATCGCCAAGAACATCGAGCGCATCGGCGATCACGCCACCAACATCGCCGAGACCATCCATTTCCTGGTGCGCGGCCGCACCATTCCCGCCGCCCGGCCGAAGGGCGAGGGTTCGGTGCTGCCCGAGCCCGCGCCGCGCGCCGGAGTCGACTGATGGAACGCGACGCCGCCGCCAAGCCCCTGGTGATGGTGGTGGAGGACGAATCCGCGCTGCTCACCATGCTGCGCTATAACCTGGAGAAGGAAGGCTATCGCGTCTGCGAGGCCGGCGACGGCGAGGAGGCGCTGACCATCCTGGCCGAGCGCAACCCCGACCTGGTGGTGCTCGACTGGATGCTGCCGACCATGTCGGGCATCGAGGTGTGCCGCCAGATCCGCCGCAAGATGCGCACGCGCGATCTGCCGGTGCTGATGCTGACCGCGCGCGGCGAGGAATCGGACAAGGTGCGCGGGCTGAACACCGGCGCCGACGACTATCTGACCAAGCCGTTCACGCTGCCCGAGCTGCTCGCCCGCATCCGGGCGCTGCTGCGCCGGGCGCGCCCGACCCAGGCCAAGGGCCTGCTCAACTACGGCGACATCGTGATGGACCTGGCCGCCCACCGGGTGACCCGCGCCGGGCGCCAAGTCCATCTGGGGCCTACCGAATTCCGCCTGCTCCGCTTCTTCATGCAGCACCCGGGCAGCGTTTTTTCGCGCGAGGAGTTGCTGAACGCGGTGTGGGGACCCGATATATATGTCGAGCCGCGCACCGTGGATGTTCACATCCGCCGCCTGCGCAAGGCGCTGAACGCCGCGACAGAGGCCGATCTCATCCGCACGGTGCGCGCGGCCGGCTATTCGCTCGACGCGGAAAGCGCGCCCGCCTGAGCGCGCGGCGATCGGCCGGCCGGAAGCGAGGTTGCGAGCGACGCCGATGAACCGACAAGTCCGCCGCCGACTGCGGATCATTCCGATCCGCGACGATTTCATCGCCCTCGATCTGCTGTCGATGGACGCCGGCTATCGCCCGGGCGCGCCCGCGCGGGTCAAGGGCATGGCCGGACTCAAGCGTTGGCGGCGCTGGCGCAAGCGCGCGCGGACCGGCGGAGAGGCGGGCGCCATCGCCATCCTGCCGGCGATCGCGCGCAAGCTGCGCCGCCGCGGCCAGGACGCCGGCCGGCCGCACTGACCCTTCGGGTCCGGCTAGGAATCGTAGGAGACGGCCGAGAACAGCGGCACGTCGAGCTTCTTGCGTCCGCCCAGGAACGCGAGCTCGATGATGCAGGCGGCGCCGGTGACATTCGCCTTCATGCGGCGGAGCAGCTCGATGGTCGCCGCCATGGTGCCGCCGGTGGCGATCAGGTCGTCGAGCACGACCACGCGCTGGCCCGGCTGCACCGCGTCGATCTGCATCTCGATCGTGTCGGTGCCGTATTCGAGGGCGTATTCGAAGCGCACCGTCTTGCCGGGCAGCTTGCCCTTCTTGCGCGCCATGACGAAGCCGCAGCCCAGCTTGAGCGCGAGCGGCGCGGCGACCACGAAGCCGCGCGATTCGATCCCGCACAGCAGGTCGGGCTGATGCGCGGTGACCGCCTTGGCCA
>JASHSH010000057.1 GCA_030040955.1 Rhodospirillales bacterium | reverse complement strand
CCCTTCACTTCGTCGCAATAGGTCTTCGAGGTCGCGGCCTTTTGGAGATCGAACAGGCGGCCATCCCAGGACGGAATTTGCACGCCCTTGTAACCAAGCTTCGCCGCCCAGCGGGCGATGGCGTCGAGCGAGTTGAAGGGCGGCGCGTCGCCGGCGAACTGCGCGAGGAAGATGGCCGGCCCCTGGATCGTCTTCATTGTGTGTCTCCTCCGCTGGGAATACGCGCCAACGCGCGGGGGCAACGGGGCGGAGCGGCGAACGCCGCTCCGCCCGCGCGCCCTAGGCCCTAGTACAGCGACTTGGGATCGTAGAACTCCTTGGCGTTGTCCTTGGTGACGACGGGAGCGGCCACGATATAAGTGCCGCGCACCGGCGCCTGCGTATAGAAGTGCATCGCGGTGAGATAGATCGCGTCCTCGATCATCGCCGGCGGATAGAGCACGTCGGTCGGGACCTGGGCGTCGCCGTCCATCACCTTCTTGATGAACTCCTTCATGCCGCCGCCGCCGACCACCCACATCTCCTTGTCGCGGCCGGCCTGCTTGATCGCGTCGAGCACGCCGATGGCAATGTCGTCGTCCTGCGCCCACACCGCGTCGATATGCTTGAAGCGGGTGAGGAAGTCCTGCATTACCTTGAACCCGTCGTCGCGGTTCCAGTTGGCGAACTGGTTGGCGAGAACGTGGATGTCGGTGCCCTTGAGCCCTTCCGTGAAGGCGTCGAAGCGCTCGGTGTCGATCGGGGTCGGGATGCCGCGCAGCACCACGATGTCGCCCTTGCCGTTCAGCTTGGCCTTGAAGAAGGCAGCGGCGCTGCGGCCCATGCCGGGATTGTCGCCGGCGACGTAGAGGTCCTGGATCGACTTGTCGGTCAGGCCGCGGTCGACCACGGTGATGAAGGCGCCGGTCTTCTTCTTGAACTCGGCGATCGGCGCGGTCAGCGGGTCGCCGTTGGTCGGCAGCACCACCAGGCCGTTGACCTTCTGCACGGTGGCGAAGTCCTCGAGGTCGTTGGCCTGCGAGCCCTCGTCGGCGGCGGCCTTCACCACCACCTTGAGGCCGGGGAAGCGCTTCTCGGCGTCCTCGGCGGCGACCTTGGCGTGATAGTTGAGGCCGCCGGTCCAACCGTGGTCGGCCGACGGGATCGAAACCCCGATGACCGTCTTCATGTCGTCGGCCGAGGCCGGGGCCTGGGCCGCCAGAACGACCGCGACGATCGCGGCCGGTATGAGCAAGTTGCGCACCATCTCGTACCTCCCTTTCCTTCCTTGCCTTACCGCTTGAAACCGACGCCGCGCTGCAAGAACACGGCGGCGATGATGATGGCGCCCTGCACGGCGCCGTTCAGATAGACGCTCACGTCGCTCGACAGATTCATGATGTTGCCGATCACCGTGAGGATCAGCGCGCCGACGATCGAGCCGCCGATGCGCCCGTAGCCGCCCTTGAGCGCGGTGCCGCCGACGATGACGGCGGTGATCGCCTCGAGCTCCCAGCCCAAGCCGCTGGTCGACGAGGCCGAGCCAAGGCGCGGCACGTAGATGTCGCAGGCGACGCCGACGCAGGCGCCCTGCAAGATGTAGGTCCAGGTCTTCACCCGGTTGAGCGCGATGCCGGAATAGCGCGCCACCTCCTCGTTCGAGCCGATGGCGAAGCAGTAGCGGCCGAAGCGGGTGGTGTAGAGCACCACCGCGCCGAGCGCGACGACGAAGGCGAGCACCCAGACCGGATAGGGGATGCCGAGCGCGCCGTCGTAGAACACCGGCCGGTACAGCGTGCGCATGGTGCCGCTCAGCGTCAGCGTGCCGCCGTTGGCGATATAGGTGAGCACCGAGCGGTAGATACCCATGAAGCCGAGCGTGACGATGAACGGCTCCATCTTGCCGAGCGTGATCACCAGGCCGTTGAGCAGGCCAGCGAGCCCGCCGAGCGCGAGGCCGGCGAAAATCACGATCACCACGACCCAGGGCGTCGGCCCGATCTCCTGGGCGAGCCAGTTCATCAGCACGATCATGATGCCGGACACGATCGCCGCCATCGAGCCGACCGACAGGTCGTTGCCGCCGGCGGTGATGACGAAGGTGCCGCCGACCGCGATCATGCCGATGAAGGCGCTGCGAGTGACCACGTTGGTCAGATTGCCCGCCTCAAGGAAGTCCGAGTTGATGATCGTGCCGAGGATGGCGAGCGCGACCAGGGCGAGGAACGGCCCGGCCGCGCGCAGGTCGACGCGCTGCAACAGCGGCCGGGGCGGCGTCTGGCCGAGCGTAGTCGCCGCGTCGGACATCGTTCAGGCCGCTCCCTTCAGGCCGGTGGCGTAGCGCACGATCTCCTCTTCGTTGAGCGATTCGCCGGCCAGTTCGCCGGCGATGCGGCCCTCGCGCATGACCAGCACCCGGTGGCACAGGCCGATCAGTTCCGGCATCTCCGAGGAGACCACGATCACGCCCTTGCCCGCGGCCGCGAGCCGCGCAATGAAATGATAGATCTGCTGTTTGGTGCCGATATCCACACCGCGCGTCGGCTCGTCGACGATGACGATGTCGGGCTGCGTCTCCATCACCTTGGCGAACAGCAGCTTCTGCTGGTTGCCGCCCGAGAGCGCGCCGACCTGCATGTCGCGGCTGCCGATGCGCAGGTCGAAGGCCTTGATCGCCTTGTCGAGCGCGGCGTCCTCGGCGGGCACGCTGATGAACGGGCCGCGGGTGAAGCTCGCCAGCGTGGACAAAGTGAGGTTGGGGCGGGACGGGAATTGCAACAGCAGCCCCTTGGCCTTGCGGTCCTCGGTCAGATAGGCGAGGCGGTGCGCGCCCGCGGCCACCGACCCGCCCTCGCGGCGCCGCAGCCCGGCGATCGCCTCCATCAGCTCGGTACGACCGGCGCCGATCAGGCCGGCGAAGCCGAGAATCTCGCCGCGGCGCAGCGCAAAGCCGGCATCGAACACGCGCCCCGGCACGCCGAGCGCGTGCACGGTCAGCAGCAGCTCGGCATCGGCCGCCGGCGGCTGCTTGGGGGGATAGAGATCGTGCAGCGGACGGCCGACCATGAGCTGGGCGATCTCGTCCTGGCCGAGCTCGGCGGCCGGACGGGTGGCGACCAGGTGGCCGTCGCGCAGCACGGTGATGCGGTCGGCGATGCGCTTCACCTCGTCGAGTTTGTGGCTGATGAAGACCAGCGCGACGCCGTTCCGCTTCAGCTGCGCGACCAGGCCGAACAGGATGTCGGTCTCGTCCTGGGTAAGCACCGAGGTCGGCTCGTCCATCATGAGGACGCGCGCGCGATGGTCGGTCGCCTTGGCGATCTCGACCATCTGCTTCTGCGACACCGAGAGCGAGCGGATGCGCGCGGTCGGCGGTATCCGGCAATGCAGGTCGGCGAGCAGCTTGGCCGCGTGCGCGCGCATCCGCCGCTTGTCGAGGAATGGACCCCGGCGCCATTCGCGGCCCAGGAAGATGCTTTCCTCGATGGTCAGGTCCTCGGCCAGGTTGAATTCCTGGTGGAGCAGGACGATGCCATGGCGCTCGCCGTCCACGCCACTGGCGAGCGCGACCGGCTGGCCGTCGAGCAGCACCTGGCCCGCGCTGGGCGGGTGGTAGCCCGACATGATCTTGGTCAGCGTGGACTTGCCGGCCCCGTTCTCGCCGACGAGCGCGTGCACCTCGCCCGCGCGCAGATCGAGCGAGACATCGTGCAGAACCTCGACCGGACCGAACGACTTGCTAACACCCCGGACCGATAGCACCGCGTCGGCGCCAGTGGTGCCGTCCGCCATCGACTCTCCTCCCCGCCGAGCCCGCCCCGAAGTCCGGCGAACGCCCGTTTAATTCTTGTTCCGCAATAAATCCCATCCGCATCGAGTCGAGTCAAGCCGCGGAACCGTGACGAAGTCGCATGGCACGGGCGCGAAAGCGCGAAGGCCGCGCGGCGCGGCCGTTTCGCGGCGCCGAATCGGGCGTGGTTCCGGGCTGGCGGGCAGGGCCGAATCGTTGACTTGAATCTGGAATTTGGATAAATTTTTTCAGCATCTGCATCCGGATCGGCCGGCTCGCGACGGACGAGTTCGACGGTGCCTCGGCGGTCCGCCGGGCCGTTCCGGTCCCCACCAAAACCAGGCCATGTTGCTCGCTGCCCTGCGCAAGGAAGTTCTCGCCGCGAATGTCGAACTGGTCGAGCGCGGCCTCGTTCTGTTCACCTTCGGCAATGCGAGCGGAATCGCGCGCGGCAAGGGGCTGGTGGCGATCAAGCCGAGCGGCGTGCCCTATGACGAGCTGACCCCCGAATCGATCGTGGTGACCGATCTCGACGGCAAGGTGGTGGACGGCAAGCTGCGGCCCTCATCCGATCTGCGCACCCACCTCGAACTCTACAAGCACTTCCCGAACATCGGCGGGGTCGCGCACACGCATTCCGAGGCCGCCTCGGCCTGGGCGCAGGCGCAGCGGCCGATTCCCTGCTTCGGCACCACGCATGCCGACTATTTCCACGGCCCGGTGCCGGTGACTCCGCCGCTTTCGCCCGAGGAGATCGCGGGCGACTACGAGAAGGCGACCGGCGAAGTGATCTGCCGCGCCTTCGCCGGGAGCGATCCCGACGCGACCCCGGCGGTGCTGGTCGCCGGCCACGCGCCCTTCACCTGGGGTCCGGACGTGGCGGCGGCGGCGCACAACGCGGTGATCCTCGAATATGTGGCGCGCATGGCGATGGCGACGGTGACGATCAATCCCGCCGCGCTGCCGCTCGCGCACGCGCTGCACGACAAGCATTTCTTCCGCAAGCACGGCAAGCACGCCTATTACGGACAGGCGGCGGCGCAATGACGCGCCGTCCCTCCGCGATCCGGAGCGTGCCGCGCAAGGCGGAGAGCGGTTCTTTCGTGGCGTCCTTTTCCTTCGCGCTGGTGCAGACCGGGGCCGCCGCTCCGGTCGCGCGATGTGGCGGGATCGTGTCAACACCAGCGAGCCAGATTTTGGCGGGAGGAGTGAATGTCTGAGCGCAAGATGGGCATGGGCATCATCGTTGGCAACCGCGGGTTCTTTCCCGACGCGCTGGCCAAGACCGGACGCGAGGACATCATCCGTGTGGTCCAGAAGATGGGCATGGACGCGATCGTGCTCGGGCCGGAGGACAGCAAGCACGGCGCGGTGGAGACCCACGACGAGGCCAAGCGCTGCGCCGACCTGTTCAAGAAGAACCGCGACCGCATCGACGGGATCATCGTGACGCTCCCGAACTTCGGCGACGAGCGCGCGGTCGCCAACACCATCCGCTTCGCCGGGCTCGAGGTTCCGGTGCTGGTCCAGGCGACGCCCGACGCCGCCGGCAAGATGAGCATCCAGTACCGGCGCGACAGCTTCTGCGGCAAGATGTCGGCCTGCAACAACCTGCGCCAGTACGGCATCCCCTATTCGCTCACCGAGCTGCACACGGTGAGCGTGGATTCCGAGGAGTTCGAGCAGGACCTGACCTGGTTCGCGGCGGTCTGCCGCGTGGTGCGCGGGCTGCGCGGGCTGCGGGTGGGCTGCATCGGCGCGCGCCCGGCCGCGTTCAACACCGTGCGCTTCAGCGAGAAGATCCTCGAGGCCAACGGCATCTCGACCGAGACGGTCGACCTGTCCGACATCGTCGGCCGGATCGAGAAGCTGAAGGACGGACACGAGGGCGTGCAGGCCAAGCTCGATCAGATCAAGAAATACACGCCGACCAAGGGCATCCCGGAGGCCGCGCTGGTCAAGATGGCGAAGCTCGGCTTCGTGGTCGACGACTGGATGCACGAGACCGACGTGAAGATCTCCGCCGTGCAGTGCTGGACGGCGATGGAGGAATATTTCGGCGTGGTGCCGTGCACCGTGATGAGCATGATGAGCAACGATCTGATGTCGAGCGCCTGCGAGGCCGACATCTGCGGCACCATCAGCATGCACGCCCTTGCCCTGGTCTCGCGCACGCCGAGCGCGCTGCTCGACTGGAACAACAATTACGGCAACGACCCGAACAAGGCGGTGTGCTTCCATTGCAGCAACCTGCCGAAGCATTTCTTCCAGACCATCCAGATGGACTATCAGGAGATCATCGCCGGCACCGTGGGCAAGGAGAACACCTACGGCACCGTGGTCGGCCGGGTGAAGGCGGGCCCGATGAGCTTCGCCCGTTTCTCGACCGACGACGTGTCGGGCAAGATGCGCGGCTATGTCGGCGACGGCACCTTCACCAACGATCCGCTGAAGACCTTCGGCGGCGTCGGCGT
>JASHSH010000056.1 GCA_030040955.1 Rhodospirillales bacterium | reverse complement strand
GCCGCCGGCGCCGACGCGATCGTCGCGCAGGGCATGGAGGCGGGCGGGCATCGCGGCTGCGTCGACGCGGCCGAGGCCGAACGCGGCCTGGTCGGCCTGTTCGCGCTGCTGCCGGCGGTGGCCGACGCGGTCGGGGTTCCGGTGATCGCCACCGGCGGCATCGCGGAGGCGCGCGGCGTCGCCGCCGCCCTCCTGCTCGGCGCCAACGCGGTGCAGATCGGCTCGGCCTTCCTGCGCTGCCCGGAAGCGGGGATCAGTCCCGCCTGGGCGGAGGCGCTCGGCCGCGTCGCGCCCGAGGACACGATGCTGACCCGCGCGTTCAGCGGCCGGCTCGGGCGCGGCATCGCCACCGACTACCTGCGCTGGGCGGCCTCGGACGCGGCGCCGCGGCCGGCGCCCTATCCGGTGCAGCGCGGGCTGACGGCGGCGATGCGCGCGGAGGCCGAGAAACGGGGCGATCTCCAGCGCATGCAGGCCTGGGCGGGCCAGTCGGCCGCGCTCGGCAAGTCGGCGCCGGCGGAGCAGCTTGCGCGGGAGATTTGGCAAGGCGCGCTCGCCCTGCTCGGATGAACCGCGCGGCGAATCGCCCCTAGGCCGCCTCGCGCCATTCCGGCGCGCTCGATCCCCGCGGCACCAGGATCGGATCGGTCCAGCCGGCGGGCGTGGCCGAGTAGGCGACCGCCGGGGCGAGACGGCGCACACTGCCCAGCCCGGTGACGCCGCCGAGCGCCGCCGGCTCGGCCAGGCGCAGCTTCGCGTCGCGCAGGATCGCCGGCATGTCCTTCGCCGTCAGGTTCCAGATGCGCCGGTTGTAGTTGGGCGCGAAGGCGCGCTCGGCCTCCGGCACCAGGCCCAGGGTCTGATACCACATCGCGTTGCGCGTCAGGCTCACGGTCACGTGCCAGCTGCCGCCTTCGCGCGCGCGCTTGCGCAGCGCCGCGGTCGCGCCGGCCGCCCCCATATAGCCGGTGATGTAGTCGTTGATCAGCCCGGTCGGCGGCATCGAGGGCACGCCGTTCTCGCCTTCCAGCATGGCCAGGCCCGAGGCGGCCGAGCCCAGCATGTCGAACCCGCCGCGCTCGGCCCAGGGACCGTCCCAGCCGTAGCAGCGCACGCTCACCACGACGATGCCGGGACGCAGCTCGGCGAGCTGTTCCGGCGCGAGCCCGTATTTCGCCAGCTTGCGGCCGCGGAAATTGTCGACGAACACGTCGGCGGTGCGCGCCAGCTCCTTGCAGATCTCGTTCTGCCGCGCCTCGCCCAGATCGAGGAAGGCGGAACGATGCCCGGCATTGGCGTCGTCATAGACCCAGTCGTGCTCGAAATCATTGTAGTGATTCACCGAGAGCACGTCGGCGCCCTGCTCGGCGAGCGTGCGCCCCACCACCGGACCGGCGACGGCGTGGGTCAGGCTCAACACCTTGATTCCGCCGAGCGGCCGGCTCGTCGGGCGGAACGGCTTGGGCACGGCCTCGCCGATCTTGCGCACGGCGATCACCGGCTCGCGCGCCAGATATTGTCCGTGCGGATGCGCCAGCCACTCCTCGGGCGTGCGCGCGATGCACAGCGTGTGGCCCTTGGCGTTGGCCTCGTCCTCCAGCGCCTGGGCGTCCCATTTGGCGATCGCGGCGGCGATGTTGGCGTGGCTGATGCCGCAATTGAAGAAGTTGCTCCAGGCGAACTGCTGGTGCGGGTACACCGCCGAGGGATAGACCCAGCGCCCGTCCTTGGTCCGGTACGGGAAGATGCTGAACGGATGCGCGCCGCCCATCCAGTCCGGATAGGGATGGCCGTTGATGGTGGGGTGGAAGGTGAGCTCGGGGTTGATGCCGTGCGCGGCCTGCCGGATATCGATCGAGATGTCCTGGCCCTGGCCGGTGCGATCCCGCCAGATCGCGGCCGCGCCCACCGCGCAGGCCATCGCCGAGATCGAGAAGGCTTCGCCCAGCCGCACGCAGCTCGAGAACAGCGGATCGGAGCCGTAGATGTTCACGCTGCCGCCGACATCGTCGAGCGTCAGCCCCAGCGGCTCGATCAGCCGCGCGAGCGCGCGGACGGCGCCGGGATTCGTCTGCTTGCTGTCCATCTCCCCCTCCCTGTCCCGGTTCGTGTCGAAACGCTGCGTCGCCGCCGCCAGCCTAGCCATGTCCGTCAGGCCTTCGCCGGCAGCGCATGGCCAAGATACATCAGCTCCCAGATCGCCGGATCGGAGAAGCGCTCGACCAGCCGTCCGCCCTCGAACTTTTCCACGCTCGCGCGGCCGGTGAAGCGGAGATAGGCGGAATCGACGCCGGCGAGCCGGGCCATGGTCCGCTTCAGGAACGGCAGCTTGTCGGCGAACACCTGGCGCAGGATCGTGCGCTCGCGCTCGAAGGTCAGCACGTAGCGCAGATCGCCGTCGGCATAGGTGTAGCGGGTGATGTCGGCGACCGGCTTGCCGGTCTTGCCGTCGGTGGCGACATGCTCGGCCGCGAACGCGACCTTGCGCTCGTCCTCGGCGACCACGACCCCGTCCCTGGCGAGCAGGAACACGGTCTGCGGCGCATAGCCGTAATCCGCGCTGGCGGTCACATAGGAGGTGACCGCGGAATAGGGGCCGATCTTCGCCCGCGCCCAGTACCAGTCGTGCATCAGCTTCGCCATCGGGGCATCGCCCCAGTTATGGTCGTGATAGCCGATGCCGGTGCCCTTCATCCGCGTATCGCCGACCCGGTAGTCGATCGTCACCCGGCCCTGCGGCACGGCGTTCAGCCAGGCGAAATACCGCGCCGGGCTTCCGTCTCCCTTGTCGAAATAGACATGCCCCGACTTGGGCCGCCAGGACGGCACCCCGCCGACCAGTTCGATATCGACCGACACCTCCTCGATGGCGGCGGTGATGCGATAACGATGCAGATCGCCCGTGAAGCGGTTGGCGCCGATGCGCACGTCGCAGCCGTCCTTCGCGGCGGAGAATTCCTCGGGCTTCGCCCGATAGGCCTTGTCGATCACGCGCCCGTCGGGGAGCGTGACGTTGATCGTCACCAGCGGCGAAAGCGGCGCGCCGGGATTGCTGGTCGGCTTGGTGTTGAACACCACGACCACGGTCGCGCCGTCGTCGAGATGGCTGTCGAAATACCACCATTCGAAATGGCCGGGCCCGGTGCCTTCCCGCTGCCCGTCCTCCCATGCGGCGACAATCCTGCGGTCGATCCCGAGCCGCGCGTAATCGGCGTCCGCGTCGGCCCGGCGCACCGAGCCGGTCGCGGGCGAAGCGGCGAACAAGGGCGCGGCGGCCAATTTCGGTAGAGCGTTCACGGCCTCATCTCCTTGGGCTGCGGACTCGCCGGCGGGGCGATCTCGTGGGCCGGAGGGATATCGCTTCCGCGGCTATGAGAGAATACCTTATTATAGAAATAGGCTGTTAGGTATACACTAATGATTCGCGACCTGAATCTTCCCGGACTGACCGCCTTCGCCGCCGTCGCCGAGCATGGCAGTTTCGTTGGCGCCGCCCGCCATCTCGGACTGTCGACGCCCTCGGTAAGCCAGGCCTTGCGCGGGTTGGAGGAGCGGCTGGGCGTGCGGCTGTTCAACCGCACCACCCGCTCGGTGACCATCACCGAGGCCGGCCGCGCGCTGCTCGCCCGGCTGCGCCCGGCGCTCGACCAGCTCGAAGGCGCGGTGGAGGCGGTGAACCTGTTCCGCGACCGCCCGGCCGGCACGCTGCGCCTGGCCGCCAACGGGCTCGCCGCCGACGCGGTGGTGCTGCCGGCGGTGAGCGACTTCATCGCCGAGTATCCGGACATCAAGCTCGACATCACGATCATCGACGGACCGATCGACGTGGTGGGCGGCGGCTTCGACGCCGGCATCGGCGCGGGCGCGCTGATCGCCAAGGACATGATCGCGGCGCGGCTCGCTCCCGATTCGCGGCTGGTCGCGCTGGCGAGCCCCGCCTATGTGCAGCGCCACGGCGCCCCGCGCACGCCCGCCGACCTGCACGCGCACAATTGCGTCCGCTGGCGCATGCCGAACGGCGGGCTCTATCCGTGGCGGTTCCGGATCGACGGGCGGGAAGTGGAGGTCGAGGCCGGCGGCTCGCTGGTCACCAACAACATCCCGCTGATGGCGCGTTCCGTGCTCGAGGGCGCTTGCGTCGGGCTCGGCATCGAATCGGTGGCGCGGCGCTGGATCGAGCGCGGAAGGCTGGTGCCGTTGCTGGAGGAATATGCGCTGCCCTGGTCGGGCTGGCACGTCTACTATCCCGGCCGCGCCCAGCTTCCGCTGCCGCTGCGCGCGTTCATCGATTTCCTGCGCGCGCGGCCGGGGGCGGCGTAAATCGCGCCGCCCCGCGTCCGTAAAGCGCCGGTTGGCCACGCCCTATCGTGACGGATATAATGAATATGCGCCGTCCCGCCGCCCGGCGCGGAAAGGGAGGAAGCGTGAAGGTATCACGGGAGGTCGCCGCCAGGCATCGCGCCGCGCTGCTCGAATCCGCCTGCGCCCTGTTCCGCGAGCGCGGCTTCGAGGCCGTCGGCGTCGCCGAGATCGCCGCGGCGGCGGGGCTGACGCATGGCGCGTTCTACACCCATTTTGCCTCGAAGCAGGCGCTGTGCGCCGAAGCCGTCGGAGTGATGCTGGCGGCCTCCGAGTCGGCGATGCGCGCGGGCGGGGACGTGGACGACTATGTCGCCTTCTATCTCAGCCCGCGGCACGCGCGCGACCGGGCGCAGGGCTGCCCGGTGGCCGCGCTCGGCGGCGACGTGCCCCGCGAACCAAGCGATGTGCGCGAACGATTTTCCGCCGGCCTCGGCCGCGCGATCGACGCCTTCGCG
>JASHSH010000055.1 GCA_030040955.1 Rhodospirillales bacterium | reverse complement strand
AGGTCAGCATCATCGGGATGCCGACGAACTGCCAGACCGTGATCAGCGCGAGCGCCGGCAGCGCGGTGTTCGCCTGCCCGAGCCAGGGCTCGAACAGCGCGCCCAGCCCCACCCCCTTCAGCAGCATGCGCGAGACGCCCCAGGACGGGCTCAGGATCAGGCGCCAGACGAAGCCGACGATGACGAAGGAGAGCATGGTGGGCAGGAAGAACGAGGTGCGGTAGAAGGCGCGACCCGGCAGCCGGGGCAGCGACAGCAACGCCGCCAGCCCGATGCCGATCGGGTTCTGCACCAGCATGACGATGACAAAATACTCGAAATTATTGCCGAGCGCGTTCCAGAAATTGCCCGACCAGTTGGGATCGACGAACAGCCGCGCCCAGTTGTCGAGCCCGACGAAATGGATGGTCTGGTCGGCGCCCGGCGCCTTGAGAAACAGCGACATGCGCAGGCTCTCGAACAGCGGGACGATCATCACCACGGTGTAGACGATCGCCGCCGGCGCGAGCAGCACGCCGATATGCCAGCGCCAGGGTCTGCGCGCCGCCGCCCCGCTCATGCGCCGCTGCCTTCCTCTCCGCGCAAGAAAAAGGTCCGGGCCGCGCTCGGGCGACCCGGACCGATCCTAGACGGTTCGGCTGGGCAGGTCAGCCGCCCTTCTGCGGGCCGTACCAGCTGGCCAAGCCGTCTTGCAGCTTCTTGGCGGCCTGCTCGGGCGTTTCGGTGCCGTTGATCACGTTGGCGGATTCGACCCAGAGCTGATCCTCGAGATTGGGCGAGGAGCCGCGCGACAGGATCTGGTAGGAGGCGCGGATCGTCGACTTGCACTTGCCGCGCCAGCTGACGAATTCCTGTGCCAGCGGGTCCTTCTGCGGGACGTCGCCGTTGAACAGCGGGAAGAAGCCGGGCAGCGCGTTCGAGTAGAGGCCGGCGAACTCGGCGGTAGCGACCCAGGACAGGAAGGTCTTGGCCGCGTCCGCGTTCTTGCTCGCCGCGTTGAGGCCCATGGCGATATCGACATGGTCCGAGATGTAACAGGGATCGCCCGCCTTCTCGACCGGCGGCGGGAACGCGCCCATCTCGAACTTGGCCTGGGCGCGGAAACCGGAGATCTCCCACGAGCCGGCGGGATAGATCGCCGCGCGGCCGAGGGTGAACATGTTCTGGCTGTCGGGATAGGCCTGCGCCTTGAACCCGTCGCCCAGATACGGACCCCATTTGGCGAGCTGCTTGAACGGCTCGACGAAGCCCGCGTCGGTGAGCTTCTCCTTGCCGGCGATCAGCGCCAAGCGGCCGTCCTCGCCCTTCCAGTAGTTCGGGCCGATATTCTCCCAGCCCATGGTCGCCGCTTCCCATTGGTCCTTGGTGCCCATGGCGAGCGGGACGTAAGTGCCGTCCTTCTTGATCTTGTCGAGGTCGGCGTAGAACTCGGCCACCGTCGCGGGCGGGGCGGCAATGCCGGCCTTCTTGAACGCGTCCTTGTTGTAGATGAAGCCGTGGATGACCGAGGCCATCGGCACGCAGAAGGTGGTCTTGCTGTCGTCCGTGCTCCACGCCACCTTGGCCACCGGCGTGAAATGATCCATGCCGGAAAGGCCGGTCAGGTCGGCGAGCTTGCCCTTCTGGAATAGCAGCAGCGAGGCGTCGAACGGACGGCAGGTGATGATGTCGCCCGCGGTGCCGGCGTCGAGCTTCGCGTTGAGCGCGGCGTTGTAGTCGGCCGGCGCGGTCGGCGCGAAGTTCACCTTGATGCCGGGATGGCCCTTCTCGAAGGCCGGGATGATCTGATCCTGCCAGATGGCGAGGTCGTCGTTGCGCCAGCTTTCGATGGTCAGGGTGACGTCGGCGGCGAAGGCGGCCGGCGCGGCGCCCCCGACCAGGACGGCGGCCGTCGCGGCCGCGATGAACAAGCTACGTCGCAGTGTCATTGAGCCTACTCCCCAAGTTTTGTCGGTCCGGATATCGCTCCGGCGCGGGTCCGCACGCGCGATGCAAGAAAGTTGCGCTCGCCGTACCTTCGTCCCATCCCCCACGCGACGCAATCCCGCGCCCGATAATACCGAAATGATACCGCATCGGGACCGGCGCGCAAGCCATATCTTCCTCGCTCAGCGGGTGAGCGTGACCTTGGAAAGCGATCGCGGCCGGTCGGGATCGAGGCCGCGGCGGCGGGCCAGCGCGGGCAGCGCGGCATAGAAGGCGGCGATCAGGGGGATGGGCGCGGCGGCGGCGATGGATTCGGCCAGGTCGCAGCCGACCAGCATGGTGGGCGAGCCCTGGTCGGCCAGCGCGCGCAACGTCTCGGCGACCGAGCGCCCGGCCGCGCCCGGTCCGGCGAAGCCGAGCACGGGCAATCCCCTGCCGGCGATGGCGCGGGGTCCGTGCATCACCTCGGCGGCGCTGATCGCCTCGGCATGCAGGCCGGCCGTCTCCTTGAGCTTGAGGGCCGCCTCCTGCGCCACCGGCTGGCTCGCCCCACGCCCGATCACATAGGCATGCGTGGCGGCATCGAGCGCGGCCAGATCGACGCCCGCCGCCATCGCCGCCTGGGTGGCGTCCGCCACATGGGCGGAGCGGGCTTCCATCCCCTCCCCGCGCCCGGCGAGGGCCTCGGCCAACAGATCGACCAGCAGCAGCGAGCAGGCGAAGGACTTGGTCGCGGCCACGCTCTTCTCTTCGCCCGCCGCCTGGTCGAGCACGAGGTCGGCCGCTTGGGCGAGTGGGGAGGCGGTATCGTTGACCAGCGCGAGGCGCAGGCCGCCGGTCGCGGAGAACGCCTCCTGCGCCGCCACCAGATCGGGACTCTGGCCCGACTGCGAGATCGCAAGGCTCCATACGCCGGCGTCGCCGATGCGCGCGCCGTCGATGCTGGCGAGCGAAGGCGCGAACGAGCCGACCGGCAGGCCGAGCGCGGGCGTCAGACGATAGGCGGCGTAGAGCGCGACCGCGTCCGAGGTGCCGCGCGCCACAGTGAACAGGGCGGGCGGCGGCGCGGCCCGGTAGCGCCGCACCGACTCGGCGAGCGCGGCGGCGTTGGGTTCGGCCGCGCGACGCAGGCGCGCCGGTATCTCGGCGATCTCAAGCTCGAGCCGCGACATCGATTTCCTCGCCGTCGATCCACACGCCCTCGACTCGCAAATCCCCGCCGAGCCGCACCAGGGAGGCGCGCGCGCCGAGCGCGATCCGCCCGAGATCGGCGCGGCCCAGATAGTCGGCCGGGCGGGTCGAGACCATCGCGGCCGCCTCGGCCAGCGGAATGCCGATCTGCACCAGGTTGCGCAGCGCGTCGGCCAGCGTGATCACGCTGCTTGCCAACGTCTTGCCGTCGGCCAGGGTGACCCGCATCCCCCTCTTGAACACGCGCAACTCGCCCAGGCGGTATTCGCCATCGGGCATGCCGGCGGCCGAGCAGGCGTCGGTCACCGAATAGAGGCGCGGGATGGCGCGTCGCGCCGCCAGGATCACGGTGGGATGGATGTGCTGAAGGTCGCAGACGATCTCGGCGAAATCGCCATGCGCCATCGCGTAGGCCGCGACCCCCGGCTCGCGGTGCGCAACGCCGCTCATCGCGTTGAACAGATGGGT
>JASHSH010000008.1 GCA_030040955.1 Rhodospirillales bacterium | reverse complement strand
TACGGCCCAACATCGATGTCGAGATCACGCGCGAGCCGGTCGGCGTGGTCGGCATCATCACGCCCTGGAATTTCCCGATCGCCATCCCGGCCTGGAAGATCGCGCCCGCGCTCTGCTACGGCAACGCCGTCGTGTTCAAGCCGGCGGACCTGGTGCCGGGCAGCGCCTGGGCGCTGGCCGAGATCGTGGCGCGCGCGGGCCTGCCCGCCGGAGTGTTCAACCTGGTGATGGGCCGCGGCTCCGTGGTCGGCCAGGCGCTGCTCGACAATCCGTCGGTCAACGCGATCACCTTCACCGGCTCGGTGGCCACCGGCAAGTCGGTGGCGACGGCGGCGGTGGCGCGCATGGCCAAGTTGCAGCTCGAGATGGGCGGGAAGAATCCGCTGGTCGTGCTCGACGATGCCGATCTCGGCACCGCCGTCGATTGCGCGGTCAACGGCGCCTTTTTCTCCACCGGCCAGCGCTGCACCGCCTCGTCGCGGCTGATCGTGACCAAGGGCATCCACGACAAGTTCGTCGGCGCGGTCACCGAGAAGCTGAAGGCGCTGGTGGTCGACGACGCGCTCAAGCCCGGCACCCAGATGGGGCCGGTGGTCGACCAGTCCCAGCTCGACCAGGACCTGCGCTATATCGGCATCGGCAAGCAGGAGGGCGCGCAGCTGGTCTGGGGTGGCGAGCTGCTCAACCGCTCGACCCCCGGCTTCTACCTCTCGCCGGCCCTGTTCACCGAGTGCCGCAACGACATGACAACGTCGCGCGAAGAGATTTTCGGCCCCGTGGCAAGCGTGATCCGGGTGAAGGACTATGACGAGGCGCTCGCGGTCGCCAACGACACGGTGTTCGGCCTGTCATCCGGCATCTGCACCACCAGCCTCAAGCATGCCAGCCACTTCAAGCGCAATGCCGAGGCCGGCATGGTGATGGTCAACCTGCCCACCGCTGGCGTCGATTATCACGTGCCGTTCGGCGGCCGGAAGGGCTCCTCCTATGGCTCGCGCGAGCAGGGACGCTACGCCGCCGAGTTCTTCACCACGGTCAAGACGGCCTATACGCTGCCCTGAACCGGCACGAGATCGGATTTTCCTTCGCGGCGTCGGTTCCCTGTTGCGCATCCGAAAGAGTCCATCTATCGTATAGTCGTACTATACGAGGATATGTCCTTCCCATGTACCGGGCCGGGCACGCCTCGCATGGCGGCACGGTCCGGACCAAGGGGACATTCCCGGATCGAACGACTTACGAAGTGGGAGGAGTAACAATGCATAGCAGCAAGTGGGTGGGCGCCTGGGCGACCGGCGCCGCGATGATGTTCGCCGCCTCGGCGGCCTCGGCCACCACCGTGGGCTTCGCCCAGACCGGCCACGAGAGCGACTGGCGCACCGCGTTCTCGGCCTCGATGCAGGCCGCGGCCAAGGAAGCCGGCATCGAGATGAAGTTCTCGGATGCCGACCAGAAGCCGGAGAACCAGGTGAAGGCGGTTCACGACTTCATCGCGCAGAAGGTCGACGCGATCGTTATCGCGCCGATCGTCGAAACCGGCTGGGACCAGGTGATCAAGGAAGCCGGCGAGGCCAAGATTCCGGTCTTCATCGTCGACCGCGACGTGAAGGTCGCCGACCGCTCGCCGATCGTGGCGCGCGTCGCCGCCGACTTCCACCTCGAGGGCAAGCTGGCCGGCGCGTGGCTGGCCCAGGCGAGCAAGGGCAACTGCAACGTCGTCGAGTTGCAGGGCACCGTCGGCTCGTCGCCGGCGATCCTGCGCAAGAAGGGCTTCGAGGAGGTCATCTCCCTGTTCCCCGGCATGAAGATCGTCAAGTCGCAGAGCGGCGACTTCACGACCACGGGCGGCAAGGAAGTGATGGAAAGCTTCATCAAGGCGACCGATGGGCTGAAGGGCATCTGCGCGGTGTGGGCGCATAACGACAACATGCAGCTCGGCGCCATCCAGGCCATGAAGGAAGCCGGTCTGAAGCCCGGCAAGGACATCCTGATGGTGTCGGTCGACGGCGTGCCCGATATCTTCAAGGCGATGGTGGCCGGCGAGGCCAACGCCTCGGTCGAGCTGCGCTCCGGCATCGGCAAGGAAATCTTCGACGTGATCAAGGGATATCTCGGCGGCAAGCACGACTATCCCGCCTGGGTGGTGATCGCCAGCGACCTGCACACGCAGGCCGACGCCCAGCACATGATCGATTGGTGGGCTTCGCAGAAGAAGGGCGGCTGACCGTCGTCGCGGCGGCACCACCCGCCGACGGTCGCGCGGCGGCGTCTGGCCCGCAAGGGTCGGGCGCCGCTTGCCGCCGGCGGCCTTGATTTGCGCCGGGGCGCCCGCTCACAATAGTCGCGGGCGGCAGGGGTGAACGCGGTGGACGCGCAAGTTCCGCGCATCGAGCTTCGCGGCATAGACAAGAATTTTCCGGGCGTGCGCGCCCTCGACGGCGTCGATTTCCGGCTCGACGCGGGCGAGGTTCACGCCCTGCTCGGCGAGAACGGCGCCGGCAAATCCACCCTGATCAAGATCATGACCGGCGCGCTGGCCAAGGACGCGGGCGAAATCCTGCTCGACGGCCGCCCGGTCGAAATCGACAGCACCGGGCAGGCGCGCGCGCTGGGCATCAGCACCGTCTACCAGGAGGTCAACCTGGTGGCGACGCTGTCGGTGACCAAGAATCTCACGCTCGAGCGCCAGCCGACGCGGCACGGGCTGATCTCGTGGCGGCTGGCCAACGAGCGGGCGCGCGAACGGCTCAAGCGCCTCAATCTCGACATCGACGTCGAGCGGCCGCTCGGCTCCTATTCGATCGCCGTCCAGCAGCTGGTCGCCATCGCGCGCGCGCTCGAGGAGGACACCCGCGTCCTCGTGCTCGACGAGCCGACGGCGAGCCTGGACGCGCGCGAGGTCGAACTGCTGTTCGCCATCGTGCGCGACCTCAAGGCGCGCGGCATCGCCATCGTGTTCATCACCCATTTCATCGACCAGGTCTACGCCATCGCCGACCGCATCTCGGTGCTGCGCAACGGCCGCCTGGTCGGCACCGCGCCGGCCGCCGCGCTGCCCAGGCTCAAGCTGATCTCGCTGATGCTGGGGCGCGAGCTCGCCCATGCCGAGGATCGGCGCAAAGGCGTCGAGACGGCCGCGGGCGGCGAGCCGATCCTTGCCGCCGAGGGCCTCGGGCGGCGGCGCTACATGGGCGCGTTCGACCTGCGCATCGGCGCGGGCGAGGTGGTCGGGCTCGCCGGCCTGCTCGGCTCGGGTCGCACCGAGACTGCCAAGCTGATCTTCGGCGCGCTACGCGCCGATTCCGGCAAGATGCGCATCGACGGCAAGCCGGTGACCATCCGCTCGCCGCGCCAGGCGATCGCGTTGGGACTGGGCTTCTGCCCGGAGGACCGCAAGGCCGAGGGGCTGATCGCCGAACTGACCGTGCGCGAGAACATCATCCTCGCGCTGCAGACCAAGCGCGGCTGGCTGCGCCAGCTGCCGCGCGAGGAGCAGGAGTCGCTCGCCCGCGAGATGATCGACGCGCTCGGCATCGCCACGCCCGACGCCGAGAAGCCGGTCGGGCAGTTGTCGGGCGGCAACCAGCAGAAGGTGATCCTGGCGCGCTGGCTGGTGTCGCGTCCGCGCATCCTGATCCTCGACGAGCCGACCCGGGGCATCGACGTGGGCGCGCACGCCGAGGTGGTCGCCCTGATCCGCCGGCTGTGCAAGGAGGGGCTCGCCCTGCTGGTCGCCTCCTCCGAGCTCGACGAGATCGTCGCGGTCAGCGACCGGGTCTGCGTGCTGCGCGACCGCCAGAAGGTGGGCGAGATCGTCGGCGCCGACGTCACCCGCGACAACATCATCCACACCATCGCCGGCGGCTGATCCCATGGAGCATGCCGACCGGCTTCCCGCCGCCGCGCGACCCCCCTCCCGTCTCGGCGATCTGGCGGGCCGCAAATGGTTCTGGCCGGTGGTGGCGCTGGGCCTGATCCTGCTGGTCGACGCCTTCGTCTCGCGCGGATTCTTCTCCATCGGTATCGTGCAGGGCCGGCTCTACGGCAGCCTGATCGACGTGCTCTACCGCGGCACGCCGATCGCGCTGGTCGCGCTCGGCATGGCGGTGGTGATCGGCACCAAGGGCATCGATCTCTCGGTCGGCGCGGTGGTCGCCATCGTCGGCGCGGTCATGACCTATCTGATCCACCAGGACATGGCGGCGCCCTGGGTGCTGATCCTGACGCTGGCGACCGGCGCGCTGTGCGGGCTGTGGAACGGCCTGCTGGTCGCGGTACTCGACATCCAGCCGATCATCGCCACCCTGATCCTGATGGTCACCGGGCGCGGCATCGCGCTGATGATCGACGCCGGCCTCATCGTCACCTTCCGCAGCGACTTCTTCTCCGCCATCAGCACCGGCCAGGTGTTCACCGTGCCCTCGCGCATCCTGGTCTGCGCCGGCACCTTCGTGCTGCTGTGGCTGTTCCTGCGCCGCACCTCGCTCGGCCTGTTCGTCGAGTCGGTCGGCGGCAACGCCGCCGCCGCCGACCTCGCCGGCATCGACGCCCGGCTGGTCAAGATCGGCGCCTACATGCTGTCCGGCCTGTGCTCGGGCCTGGCCGGGGTGCTGATCTGCGGCGACATCCGCGGCTCCGACAGCAACAATGCCGGCCTGTTCATCGAGCTCGACGCCATCCTCGCCGTGGTGATCGGCGGCGGCTCGCTCGCCGGCGGGCGCTTCTATCTTGGCTTCACCGTGATCGGCGTGCTGATCATCCAGACGCTGACGACCTCGATCCTCTATTCCGGCGTGCCGCCCGAATACAACATGATCGTCAAGGGCGTGGTGGTGCTGATCGTGCTGCTGCTTGGCTCGCGCCGCTTCCGCGACCGGGTGTTCGGCGTGTTTCGCAGGGGCGCGGCATGAAGGAGCGCTACCTCCCGATCCTGGCTACCGTCGGCGTGTTCGTCGTCGCCTACGCGATCGGCGGGGTCGCCTTCCGCAATTTCCTGTCGACCACCGTGCTCGGCAACATGCTCACCGACAACGCGTTCATCATCATCGCCGCCATCGGCACCACCTTCGTCATCCTGTCGGGCGGCATCGACCTGTCGGTCGGATCGATGATCGGCTTCGTCGGGGTAGCGATGGCCAGGCTCGACACGTTGGGCTGGCATCCGCTGGAATCCGGCCTGCTGCTGATCGCCTTCGGCACGCTGTTCGGCGCGTTCCAGGGCTTCATCATCGACTTCTGCGAGATCCAGCCCTTCATCATCACGCTCGCCGGCCTGTTCCTGCTACGCGGCAGCTGTTTCATGGTCACCCTCGATTCGCTGCCCATCCAGCATCCGTTCATCGGCGTGTTCTCCGACTGGCACATCGCGCTCGGCGGCGGCGGGCGCCTGTCGGCCTCGGCGCTGGTGATGCTGTTCATGCTGGCGGTGGCGGTGGCGATCGCGCATTTCACGCGCTTTGGCACCAATGTCTACGCGATCGGCGGCGACCGCGCCTCGGCCCAGCTGATGGGCGTGCCGATCCGCCGCACCACGGTGATGATCTACGCACTCGGCGGCTTCTACAGCGCGCTCGGCGGCGTGGTCTACGCGCTGTATACCGCCTCGGGCTATCCCTTGCAGGCGGTGGGCGACGAGCTCGACGCCATCGCCGCGGTCGTGCTCGGCGGTACGCTGCTCACCGGCGGCGTGGGCCTGGTGGCCGGCACGCTATTCGGCGGATTGATCCAGGGCCTGATTACCACCATGATCGACTTCCAGGGGAGTCTGAATAGTTGGTGGGCGAAGATCTTCATCGGCATCTTGCTGTTCGTCTTCATCGTGACGCAGCGCACGATCATGCGGTCGTTCATGCTGCGCCGCGCCGCGTGAGGGCGGCGGGGAGTCGCGCATGAGCGAGCGCGGGACGCGCCACGCCGGATCGGGCGCCGCGACCGCCGAGCCGGGCGCGCGGCCCGCCCGTCCCGCCTCGGTGCGGCGCGCCGACGAGGGCGGCGCCTTCGGCCGCAACGTCCACGATTTCCTCGCCAACAAGCTCGGCACCGAGATCGTCGGCGGCGTCTACGCGCCGGGCTCGCTGCTGCCCAACGAGATCGAGCTGCGCGACCGGTTCGGCGTCTCGCGCACCGCGCTGCGCGAGGCCTACCGCGTGCTCACCGCCAAGGGGCTGATCGCCTCGCGGCCCAAGGTCGGCACCCGGGTGCGGCCCAAGGCCGACTGGAACATGCTCGATCCCGACGTGCTCGCCTGGCATCTGCAGGTGGCGCCGACGGACGAGTTCGTCGCCGACCTGTTCCTGCTGCGCCAGATGGTCGAGCCGCCGGCCGCGGCGATGGCCGCGAAGTCGCGCCACGCCGAGACGCTGGCGCGCATCGCCAATGCCTACGCCGACATGGAGCGGTTCAAGGACGGTTCCGGCGACCTGATCGGGGCCGATCTGCGCTTCCACCAGTCGATCCTGGAGGCGACCGGCAACTACTTCATCGGCGCGCTCGGCGGGCTGATCCACGCTTCGCTGATTGGCATCTTTCACCTGGGCTGGGAAGGCGCCGCCGTGATGCAGGACCACCGCCTGCTCCAGCACTGGGCGGTGTTCGAGGCGATCCACGACGGCAAGCCAGAGGCCGCGCACGCGCGCATGACCGAGTTGCTGCGCGATTCGATCGACGACGTGCGGCAGACCATGCGCCGCGGCCCGGCCAAGCCGCCGCCCGCCGTGCCGCGCCAGCTTAAAAAGGGCTAGGCGGATGGCGCTATCGGTCTACGACAATGTCGGCGACGGGCAGACCGTCGCCGAAGTCACGCTGGGGCTCGCCTCCGGCGCCACCGCCCGCGTGCTCGACCGCGGCGCGATCCTGCGCGATCTCCAGGTCCCGCTCGGGGGTGGGCTGCGGCGCGTGGTGCTCGGCTATCGCAACCTCGACGCCTATCTCACCGACCGCGCCTATATCGGGGCGACCGTGGGCCGTTACGGCAATCGGATCGCGCACGGGCGCTTCGCCATCGACGGCAAGACCCACCGGGTTCCGTGCAACGAGAAGGGGAGGCACCACCTGCACGGCGGCAATGTCGGATTCAGCCGGCGGCGTTGGCGCATTGTCGATCACGATGCGGCCTCGGTGACGCTGGCGCTCGCTTCGCCCGACGGCGAGGAGGGCTATCCCGGCAGTGTCGAGGCGCGCTGCACCTATCGCCTGGTCGAGCCGGCGACGCTCGCGGTAAGCATGACCGCCACCGCCGACGCGCCGACCGTTGTCAATCTGGTCAATCACTCCTATTTCACTTTCACGCCCGGCCAGCCGATCCGCGGCCACCGGCTGCAAGTCGCCGCGAGCCGCTACACGCCGGTCGATGGCGATCTCATACCGACCGGCGAAATCCGCGCGGTGGACGGCACACCCTACGACTTCCGCGCCCTGCGCCCGATCGCCACAGCCGAGGCCGGCGCGACGGAATACGACGTGAACTTCGTGCTCGACCG
>JASHSH010000483.1 GCA_030040955.1 Rhodospirillales bacterium | reverse complement strand
AGACCAGCGCGACCAGAAATCCCGCGATCAGCAGCGCGAAGGGCGAGATCGCGGCCGATGGCAGACGCGCGTTCCACGCCCAGACCGCGAGTCCAAGCACGCACGCGCCCGCGAGCGTCGGCCATGCCGCGCCGCGCGGTCCCTCCAACGCATTGACGAGCCCGTAGGCGGCCATCAGCAGGCCGCCGATCGCCACCGGATAGATGAAAATCCATTCCGGCAAGCCGAAGGGCGTGGACTGGCCCTGAGCATCGTCGAGCAGGGCGAGCGAGGAAACGAACAGGGTCGCGGCAACCGCGGCCACGATCCAATGGGCGAGCCGCGCCGCCGAAGGCCGCCAGCTTCGCGGCAGCAGTCCGCGGAGTGTGTCGAGACCGGCATGGCGGTGCCGGGCGAGCGAGGTCGCGGCGCCGAAGAAGACCAGCAGCACCATGAGGGCGCGGGCGACCTCCTCGGCCCAGTTCAGCGGGTCGAGCAGGAAATAGCGGAAGATCACGGATGCGAATACGACGAGGACGTCGACGGCGAGGACGGAAGCGGCGAGATATTCGACCGCAATCAGCAGCCCGGCGAGCCAGCGCCCGCCTACGCCGAGCCCGACGAAAGGCGGCAACTCGGTTGAGATCGAGGCCTGGCTCATACCCCGCCCCGGACCGGCCCCCGCGTCAGCCGCGCGCGGCGGCGATCGCGGCGAAGATCGGCTTGGTCGCCGGATACTGGTCGGCGAATTTGGCGTAGAGCCCGCTGGCCATCTGCGCCTGCATCGCCTTGCGCTCGTCGGCGGGCATCGGCGTGAAGACGATGCCGAAATCCTTGAGCTTGCCGAGCGATTCCTGCGCCTTGGCGGAGGCGATGGCGCGCTCTTCGGCGGTGGCGTCGGCGGCGGCCTTGAGGAAGAGGGGGAGCGCGTCGGGCGGGATTTTGGCCAGCCCCCGCTTGCTCAGGAACGCGCCCATCGGACTGAACAGATGCTCGGTGAGGAAGCAGTATTTGACCACCTCGTACAGCTTAAGCGCCAGACAGGTGCCCGGATCGTGCTCGAACCCGTCGACCACGCCGGTCTGCAACGCGGTATAGAGCTCGTTGACCGGGATCGGGGTCGGAATCGCGCCCATGATCTTGAAGGTCTCGATGAAGGCGGGCGCGGGAAGCACGCGCAGCTTGACGCCCTTGAGGTCCGCGAGCGTATGCACCGGCGCCTTGGTGTAGACGCTGCGCGCGCCGAAATGAAATCCCCAGCCGATGACGGAGACGCCGGTTCGCTCGAGCAGCAGTTTGGTCAGCGCTTGGCCGCCTTCGCCGTCCATCGCCCGGCCGGCATGGGCGTAATCGTCGAACATGTAGCCGAGGTCGAGCATGCCGAGTTCCGGCAACACGGTCGCCCAGATCGACGAGCCGGTGACCATCATGTCGGTCGAGCCGATCTTCACCTGCTCGACGACGTCGGCTTCCTTGCCGAGCTGGCTGTTCGGGAAATAGTCGAACTTGATACGCTCGCCCAGCGCGGCCTTCACATTGGCGGCGAACTTCTCGTACCAGACATAGTGCGACGCGCTTTCGTCGATCGGGTCGGAGGAGGAGACGCGCAGCGTGGCCTCGGCGTCGGCGCGGCTCGCGCGCGGCAACAGGGCAGCGGCGGCTCCGGCGGCGCCCAAGCCGAGCGCGCGGCGGCGCGAGAATGCGGTCATTCCGTCTCCTTCCCGTTCGGCGCCCGTTGGCGCGCCAATTCTTCTTGCGATCCGACCAGATGGGCGGGCCGCCCACATGTCAGACAGGTAGGGCGAGTATGCAAACTCCCGGCCTGTCTGACAATCCGCTTTCGCCCGAACGGGACGGCCGACGCCGCGGTCGGGCAGGCGAGCCTGTCAGATGTCAGACAGGCGATTTTGTGCTACTTGCGCGCATCGACAGCGGAAGGGAGGAGATATGGACAAATCCGATCCGATCGCCGCGCGCGTCTGCGCGCTCGAGGACGAGCGCATGCGCGCCACCATCGCCGGCGATCTCGCCACGCTCGACCGGCTGATGCACGACGAGTTGGTCTATGCGCATTCCAACGGCATCGTGGACTCCAAATCCGAGTATCTCGCCAAGCTTCGCAATGGGAGCTTGCGCTACCAGGCTATGAACTTGCTTAAACGCAACGCGCGGCGGTTCGGCGACACCGTGATCACCAATGGCAGGCTGCGCGTCGAGGTCGACGCCGATGGCAAGCACAACGCGTTCGAGCTGCTCTATACCTGCGTCTACTCGACCGCGGCCGAGTCGCGGCTGCTGTCCTGGCACGCGACCCGCGCGCCCGCCTGACCGCGCGGGCTACTCCTTCACCGCGCCGGTCAAGCTCGACACATAGTGTTCGACGAAGAAGGAATAGAGCAGCACCACCGGCACCGAGCCGAGCAGGGCGGCGGCCATCAGCGAGCCCCAGTGATAGACGTCGCCCTCGACGAGTTCGGTGATCGCGCCCACCGGGATCGTCTTGTTCTCCGACGACGATATGAACGTCAGCGCGTAGATGAACTCGTTCCATGAGAGCGTGAAGGCGAAGATGCCCGCTGAGATCAGCCCCGGCAGCGCGAGCGGCAGCGTGATCTTGCGCAGGATCTGGAGCCGCGAGGCGCCGTCGATCAGCGCGCATTCCTCGAGCTCGTAGGGAATGGTGCGGAAATAGCCCATCAGCAGCCACGTGCAGAACGGCACCAGGAAGGTCGGGTAGGTGAGGATCAGCGCCCATCGGCTGTCGAACAGTCCGAGCTCGAACACCACGGTGGCGAGCGGAATGAACAGGATGCTCGGCGGCACCAGATAGGCGAGAAAGATTGCCAGGCCGACGAATTGCGCGCCGCGATAGCGCAGCCGCTCGATCGCGTAGGCCGCGCACACGCTGGCGAACAGCGACAGGAAGGTCGAGGCCACCGAGATCAGGATCGTGTTGACCGCCCAATCGGGGAAGTCGGTCTCGAACAGCAGCTTGTGGATATGTTCCAGCGTCGGATGAACGATCCACAGCGGATTGAAGCGTCCATAGTCGTAGAGCTCGTTGTCCGGCTTGAAGCTGGTCGTCGCCATCCAATAGAAGGGAAACAGCAGCAGAAACAGCATCAGGGCGAGCGGGAGATAGAGCGTGAGCGCGCGCCGGCCCGTCGTCTCCAGATAGGACATGCCCTCCTGGTCGGCGATTGCGGCCATCGGATCAGTCCCGGCTGCCATGCTGCCAGCGCCGCCGCTGGAGCCCGAAATAGCTGAACAGGATGGCGCCAAGCAGGAACGGAATCATCGCGTCCGAAATCGCCGCGCCCTCGCCGAGATGCCCGCCGGTGATCGCGCGCTGGAACGAGAGCGTCGCCATCAGATGCGTGCTGTTCATCGGCCCGCCGCGGGTGATGACGTAGAT
>JASHSH010000482.1 GCA_030040955.1 Rhodospirillales bacterium | reverse complement strand
GTGGCGGAGGTCCGCGAGCTCGTCACCAACATGCCGGCGGTCGGCCGCGGGCTGGTCTCGCTGCACAAGCGATATCGCGCCGCGATCGACCGGCTGGAAGCGATGGCGGCCCGGGCCGGCGACGAATGGCCGTCCACCCAGCCGCCGATGGCCTTCGAGGAGGTCCGCGATTTCTTCTATGCCCGGCACAACCACATCGCCGAGCTCGACGAGGCAGCCGAAGACCTCGCGCGCCTGGTCAAGCGAGCAACCGCCACCGCCGGCGAAGGGTTGGTCGACCATCTATCCCGGCGCCATGGCGTGCGCGTCGTGCACGACGCCGCCGATGAAGGCCAGCGCGGCACCCTGCGGCACTACGACGCAGCCGGCAAGGTGCTGCATCTGTCCCGGCACCTGCAGCCCGGCCAGCAGGCCTTCCAAATGGCCACGCAGCTGGCCTTCCTCGAAATGGGCGAGACGCTCGACCGGCTCGCCCGTGATGCGCGCCTGTCGAGCGACGAAGCGCGCGCGCTGGCGCGGATCGGGCTCGCCAACTACTTCGGCGGCGCGCTGATCCTTCCCTATGGCGCGTTCCTCGAGACCGCCGAAGGCTTCCGCTACGACATCGAGCGTCTCAGCCGGCGGTTCGGCGTGGGGTTCGAGACCATCTGCCATCGCCTGAGCACGCTGCAACGCCCCGAGGCGCGCGGCGTCCCGTTCTTCTTCATCCGCGTCGATCGCGCGGGCAACATCTCGAAGCGTCAGTCCGCGACCGATTTTCATTTCTCCCGGGTCGGCGGCACCTGTCCGCTGTGGAACGTCTACGAGGCCTTCGCCCGTCCCGGACAGATCCTGACCCAGCTGGCCCAGATGCCGGACGGACGAACCTATCTCTGGATCGCGCGCACCGTCTCGCGCAGCAGCGGCGAATATGGTGCGCCGGGCAAGAACTTTTCGATCGGCCTCGGCTGCGACCTCCACCACGCGCCGCGCCTCGTCTATTCCAAAGGTCTCAACCTCGGCGACAGGCAGGCGGCGACGCCGATCGGCGCGGGATGCAAGGTCTGCGAACGGCCGGCCTGCCCGCAACGCGCCTTCCCGCCGATCGGCCGGTCCCTGACGATCGACGAGACGCGCAGACGCACCACGCCCTACGCCTCGGCATGACTGCTGGATACCCACGACACCGATAAGCGCTTCGCGGATCGGGACATCGACATTTATCGGGGCTCCTATGTCGGCACCGAAGACGAGATGCTGGTCGCGGGCAAGCTGAAGGAGGCCGCTGGCAAGATCGAGCGCGTGCGACGCGAGGCCCGGCAACGTCACGGCTGAATCATTGACACCTATCTGCTGCGCAAGGGGGAGGAGAGGGAATCGGGCAAATAGTGCGGCAGGAGGTGGCTTCAGGGATTGCGTATTACCCGCCGGCGGGCACCGTCCACTCCGCTCCGCGGATACTCCCGGCCCGTGGCGCCCAGCGTGATATTGCGCGACCGGTGAAAATCGGCGGCGACGGCGGCGAGCGACGGCTCCGTCCAGGCGGGACCGACCAGCGTCACCCCCGCAGGCAATCCGTCCGGCTGGAAACCGTTGGGCACCGAGATGGCGCTCAGATCCAGCAAGTTGACGAAGTTGGTGTAGGTTCCGAGGAACGAGTTCAGCCGGATCGGGTCGGCTTCGACCTCATCGATCCGGTAGATCGTCGGTGTCGTCGGCACGAGCATGAAGTCGATTTCGCTCCACACCGGGCGCGTACGCTGGCGCAATTCTTCGAGTCGATAGATCGCATTCCAGGTTCCGGCCGCATCGAGCCTGAGACCACCCTCGATGATTTTTCGCACCACCGGATGAATGGCGTCGCCGTGCTCGGTCAGAAACTTGCCGAGCGCGGCCGTGCGTTCGGCGACGAAAGGCCCGTAGAGCAGCGCGGCGGTATCGGCGAATGGCGCGTAGTCGATCTCGATGCGCTTACCGCCCAGTTCGACCATGCCTTGGACCGCGCGGATGAACAGTCGCGCCGCCGCGTCATTGCCGAAGAATTGCAGCTGATCGTCGCGCGGCACTCCAAAGCGGAACCGGGCCGGCTTGGCGACGATGGATGCCTTGAACATATCGGGGGCGGCTCTGGAATAGATGTCCCGCGTATCGTACCCGCCGGCGACGTCGAGCACGGCCATCGCGTCGTCGACGGTCAGGGCGAAGATCGAAACGCAGTCGACGGAGCGACAGGCCGGGAAGACTCCGCCATTGCTGAGCAGTCCGCGGGTGGGTTTCAGCCCGACGATGTTGTTGAACCCCGCCGGGACGCGTCCCGAGCCGGCCGTATCGGTGCCCAGCGAGAAGCTCACGAGGCCGGACGATACGGCGACCGCCGATCCCGCGCTCGATCCGCCCGGAATGTAGTCCGGGTTGAAAGGATTGCGGGCGACGCCATGGGGAGAGCGCACGCCGACGAGGCCGGTGGCGAATTGATCGAGATTGGTCTTCCCGACCAGCAGAGCGCCGGCCGCTTGGAGCTTCTCGACCACGGTCGCCGACTGGTCCGGGGTGAACGCGAACTCCGGGCATCCGGCAGTAGTCGGCATCCCGGCGACATCGAAATTGTCCTTGACCGCGAAGGGTATGCCATACAGCGGCAGAGCGTCCGGCCCCTCCACCGCCAGGCGGCGCTCTATCCGGTCGGCTTCCGCGAACAGTTTGGTCTCGGGCTGCCGAACGATCCAAACCTTGTCGTCGCCGGCGGCCGCGATGCGGTTCAAGATCGTGCGCGCGATGCCGCGCGGGCGGAAGCTGCCGTCGCCGTATCCCCTGCGGAGCGTGGCGAAATCGAAACTTGGATCGAGCGTTCCGGTCACTTCGTCTTTTCCCTGTCGAATCGCGGGCCGTCCTAGGGTCGGATAGCGAGCAAGCGCTGGCCCGCGGCGACTTGCCGGCCCTTGGCGCAGCCGACCTCGATGATTTCGCCCGCCACTGGAGCGCTGACGGCAAATTCCATCTTCATCGATTCTATGACGAGGAGCTTGTCGCCCTTCTGGACCC
Organism: Rhodospirillales bacterium; assembly: GCA_030040955.1. Lineage (GTDB taxonomy): Bacteria > Pseudomonadota > Alphaproteobacteria > Rhodospirillales > Magnetospirillaceae > JASHSH01. Next base: position 7,796 of record JASHSH010000482.1, on the reverse strand, counting down.
GGTCGCCGGGCTTGACGACGAGGTCCCAGATATTGCCGGCGATCTGCGCCAGGACCGGCTCGGCGCCCGCCGGCAGAGGCGTCTCCGCGGCCTCCGCTTCGCCGAAACCGGCCACCGGCTCGGCGACGGCTCCCGTCGAACTGGTATCCTGCTCCCAGCGCGCGCGCTCCTCGTTGAAGGCTTCGGTTTGCTTGGCCTTGAACGCGGCGGCGTCGGTGGCGATCGAATCCAAGAATTTCCGGTAGTCGTGCAGGACGAATCGCTCTTCGGCGATGTCCAGCCGAACCTGGCCGGCCGCATAGTCGCGCCGATATTCATCGAGCCCGCCTTCGGGCATCGGATAGAACTGGACTTGATCGAAGAAGCGCAGCAGCCATGGCTCGCCCGGGGCGAAGTCCCGGTTCTTGAGGAACTTGTTCCAGATTGGCACCGTGCGTCCGATGAGCTGGTAGCCGCCCGGCGAGTCCATGCCGTAGATGCACATATAGACGCCGCCGATGCCGACCGCGCCCTCGGGCGTGTAGGTGCGAGCGGGATTGTATTTGGAGGTCAACAGCCGGTGGCGCGGATCGACGGGCACCGCGCAGGGCGCGCCGAGATAGACGTCGCCCAGGCCAAGCACGAGGTAGCGTGCATCGAACACCACGCGGCGCACCGCCTCGGTACTGCCGAGGCCGTTGATGCGGCGGATGAACTCGATATTGCTCGGCAGCCACGGCGCGGTTTTGCGCACGGACTGCATATAGCGGCCGATGGCTTCGCGGCAGGACCGGTCTTCGAAGGCCAGCGGCATCCGGATCACGCGGGTCGTCACCACCATGTCGTCGATCGGCGGCAGCGTGTCCTCGGCGCGTATCAGCGCATCGAGCAGTCTCTTCAGGGTCACGACGCGGCTGTCGTAGCGGATTTGCAGGGAGCGCACGCCGGGTGACAGCTCGGCGATGCCTTCGACGGGGTTGCGCTTGAGATGCTCCATCAGCGCGTGGACCCGGAAGCGCAAATCCAGATCGAGCACCGGCGGTCCATATTCGAGCAGCACGTATTTGTCGCCCGCGGTGCGGTAGACGATCTCGGGGCGGCTTTCGGCCGGCCGCGCCGGAATCGCATGGGCGATGGCCGGATCGGGGGGCGGGGCGGTGGTTTGAGCGCGCAGGATGGCCGGCGCGGCCGGCGCCGATTGCGGTTTCCCAGGCAGGTCCGCCAGGAACTTGTCTTGCGCGCGTTCGCGGGCCAGCGCGGCGTCGAACGTGATCGGCACGAAGCGAATCGTATCGCCGGGCCTCGCCTGCCCGACCTTCCACATCTCCGACTTGACGATCGTCGCCGGACAGACGAATCCGCCCAGGCTCGGCCCGTCCTGCGTGAGGATGATCGGCATGTCGCCGGTGAAGTTGACGCTGCCGATGGCATATTCGCAGTCGTGGATATTCGATGGATGAAGCCCGGCTTCGCCGCCGTCGCGGCGCGCCCATTTGGGCTTCGGGCCGTTCAAACGGATGCCGAGCCGGTTGGAGTTGTAGTGGACCTCCCAATCGGTCCCGAAGAACATCTTGATGTCGTCGTCGGTGAAGAAGTCGGGCGCGCCGTGCGGGCCGTAGAGCACGCCGATGGCCCATTGCTTCGGATATGCGGGGATATGCTCCGGCGCGAGCGATATCGGACCGCTCGCCGGCCACCCGGCCGGGTCGGCGACGGGCAGGACATCGCCGGTCCGCAGCACGCGGCCGGCATGGCCGCCGAACTGGCCCAATGCGAAGGTCGATTTGCTGCCGAGATAGGCGGGCACGTCGAAGCCGCCGCGTACCGCGAGGTAGGTCCGGCAACCACCGCCTTCGGCGGCGCGCAGCGTGAGCGTGTCGCCGGCGCGCACGGGCACCGCCGACCAGGGCTTCACCGGCGCTCCACTGAGATCGGCGCGCATATCGGCCCCGGCGATCGCGATCGCGGTATCGATGTTGAACCGCAAGCTGGGGCCGACCACGGTACACTCCAGCGCCGCGGCGCCGGCCTCGTTGCCGAGTAGTCGGTTGGCGACCCGGAGCGCGAAATCGTCCATCGGACCCGACGGCGGAGCGCCGATGTCCCAATAGCCGACGCGTCCGGGATAGTCCTGAACCGAGGTGTAGGTGCCGGGCGCAATCACCTCCACCGTCGCTGCCCGATAGGCAAGCCCATCGAGCAGGCGCGTACTGACGGTTCCCGCCGCGAAAGCGGGAAATCCCGTGATCTGCCGCAGCAGGCCGAGATTGGTCTGCACGCCGGCGATCTTCGTCTTGGCGAGGGCGGCGCCGAGCTTGGCGATGGCCTGGGCCCGGTCGTCGCCGTGCACGATGACCTTGGCCAACAGCGGATCGTAGTGGGGTGTGATTTCCGTTCCCTGCGCCACCCAGCCGTCGACGCGGACCCCGTCCGGGAACTCCATCTCGGTCAGCACGCCCGTGCTCGGCTGGTAGTTCTTGCCCGGATCCTCGGCATAGAGACGGACCTGGATGGCGTGTCCCCTGGCCGGATGCGGCTTGTCGAGCGGCAGCTTCTCGCCGCCGGCCAGCCGCACCATCCATTCGACCAGATCGAGGCCGGTCACCGCCTCGGTGACGCAATGCTCGACTTGAAGCCGCGTGTTGACTTCGAGGAAGTAGAATTCCGCGCGATCGGGATCGTAGACGAACTCGACGGTGCCGGCGGAGCGATAGGATACGGTCTTGCCGAGTTTGATCGCAGCTGAGCGCAAACCCTCCCTGACTGCCGACGGCAGATTGGGCGCGGGCGTTTCCTCGACGATCTTCTGGTTGCGGCGCTGGATCGAACAGTCGCGCTCCCCCAGCGCGATCACCGTGCCCGCGCCGTCGCCGAAGACCTGCATCTCGACATGGCGGGCGCGCTCGACGAAGCGCTCGAGATAGACACCCTCGTTCTTGAAGAAGTTCTTGCCGAGCCTCGTCACCGAATCGAAGGCCGAAACCAGCTCTTCCTCGGTCCAGCACCGGCTCATTCCGATGCCGCCGCCGCCGGCGGAGCTTTTGAGCATGACCGGATAGCCGATGCGCTTGGCCTCGCGTTTCGCCGCCGCGACATCGGGAAGGATGCCCGATCCCGGCAGCAACGGAATGCCGCACCGCTGGGCGATTTCGCGCGCCCGGTGCTTCAATCCGAAATCGGAAATCTGCTCCGGCGTCGGACCGATGAAGGCAATGCCCGCGGCCTCGCAGGCCCGCGCGAAGGCGGCGTTCTCCGACAAAAAGCCATAGCCCGGATGAATGGCTTGGGCGCCCGTGGCCTTGGCGGCCCTCAGGATTTCGTCGACGGCGAGATAGCTTTCGGCCGGGGAGGGCGGCCCGATCCGCACCGCCACGTCGGCTTCCAGCACATGCGGCGAGAACCGATCGGCGTCGGAATAGACGGTGACGGATCGTATGCCGAGCTTCCTCAGGGTACGCTGCACGCGGCAGGCGATTTCGCCGCGGTTGGCGATAAGTACCACCTCGAGCATCCCAAGCCTCTCTCAAACGCACATGCCCATTCAACTTGGCGTGAAGGAGATCAGCCGAGAGGGCGAGTATGACGTTTATTCGCAAAGTTCATACCAGCCGACGAAAGACATCGAGACCGCCGAAAGTTCTATAGTTGGATGCGTTGTCGGCTCGGCCGCGGAGGAAAAGGGCTGCCTGTTTCTTGGGCAGCGATGGCTTCGTTGTATGCAGAATGGGGCACCAATTCGCATACGCCCGACGACGATTTATTTTTGCTGGAGACCGCGATGCGGCGTGTGACCATAACCCTCGATGACGATCTCATGGCGGAGCTCGACCGCTACATAGCGACCAGGGGCTATCAGAATCGCTCCGAAGCGATCAGGGACTTGGCGCGAACAGGAATCATGGAAGCGGCCGAGAAGGCCAATGAAACCGGAAACTGTGTGGCCGCGGTTGTCTATGTCTACGACCACGAGGCGCGGGAACTACCGAAACGCCTGACCCAGACCTACCATTCGCACCATGATCTGGCGCTCGCGACGTTCCACGTCCATTTGGACGAAGAAAGCTGCATGGAGGTAACCATGCTCAAGGGCCAGAGCGGCGAGGTCAGACACTTCGCGGAGCATGTGATCGCCGAACGCGGCGTGCGCCACGGGCACATCGTGCTTGTCCCGATACCGGGCTCGAACGCCAAAGCCAAGCGAGCGGGGCACCACGCTCCTCGAGCTTCGTTCCGGCATACGAGGCGAGCGGGGCGGACGGAGCGTTGATCGATTGTGGAGAGCTCGATGGAGCCGGCCAGGATTAATTCGATCTAAAATGCCGCGTCACTGTACGATCGAAGCCATGGCGAACGGATCAATCGAATTGCAAAATGGTCGGTTTCTCGATGTCGTCTGGCAGAGAGACCAGATTGTTTTTTCATTGGATCGGGCGCTCTCGGAACATTTTGGGCTGAATTTGCGGCGCGCCGAGGCGGCGAGCCGAGTTGGAAAGAATCTGCGATCGATTGGCCCGGTTGTTCAATCCGAGAGCGGTTTCGAATTCAATATGCCCTGCGACGCCGCTCGAGGCGAGGAGATCGTCGATGCGCGCAAGCGGCTGGATCGCGATCTCAAAACTATCGCCGAACGCCCGCTCACCTCGCGCTTGGCTCAAGAGACGCTCGGCATCACGGGGCGCGAACGCATACGGTGGACGAAGTATGGACGTCCGGCCGGTTCCGACGCATATAATATGGGTCAGCAGCGGGTCATGACTTCGTCGGCCCGCGGGGCGAACCATATCCGTGACTTGGCTGTGCGGGCCTCCCTCGTCGAGGAATGGCGCGTCGGCGATGAGGAATGGATCGATCTGGAGGCGGATTGACGGAAAATCGGCGGGTGGCCGTGGAAAGCCCGATTATCGGCTTGACGCCTGCCTGTCACAAAGCACAAGATTTGGTGTTCACGGTTCCCTGGGTGATCTACATCTGGGGCTAAGAGGGAACCCGGGGCGCTGCCTGTAGCAGCTAAGCCGGGGCTGCCCCCGCAACTGTAAGCGGCGAGCGGCTGTCATTCGTGTCACTGGCGCCTCGGCGCCGGGAAGGCCTGACAGCCGCAGCGACCCGCGAGCCAGGAGACCTGCCGTGATCGCGGAAACGTCCTCGGGCGGGGTGCCCCGGTGGTCGCTTGCGATACCGGCGCCGCCCGAGTCTCCGCAAGTCGCCCCATCTTCCCCGCCCCAGGCAGAGCCAGGGGTGGAGAATGTCGGGGTTGGCATACGATTTCGATCGGCACGGCAACATCGTTTCGGTTCTTCCGCGTCCGCCGTCCCCGGCGAGTCGCGAAGCCGCGCCGCACGCGGCGCCGGCGAAGGCCAGGCGTGATCGCCATGCGCCGCTGCCGGGGCCTCTCGGCCACCCGCCCAAGCCCGCCGACCTCAAGCTCGACCGGTCGCGTGACGCGCTGCTGACCGACTTCGGCAAGACGACGCTCAAGGATCGCTATCTGCTGCCGGGCGAGAGCTTCCAGGACATGTTCGCCCGGGTCGCCTGCGCCTTCGCCGACGATGTCGCGCACGCGCAGCGTCTCTACGACGCGATGTCGCGGCTCTGGTTCATGCCGGCGACCCCGATCCTGTCCAACGGCGGCACCACGCGCGGCTTGCCGATCTCCTGCTTCCTCAACGCGGTGCCCGATTCGCTCGAAGGCATCGTCAACACCTGGAACGAGAATGTCTGGCTGGCCTCGAATGGCGGCGGCATCGGCACCTATTGGGGTCGGGTCCGTTCCATCGGCGAGGCGGTGAAGGGGGCCGGCGCGACCTCGGGCATCATCCCCTTCATCCACGTGATGGACGGGCTCACCCTCGCCATCAGCCAAGGCTCGCTGCGCCGCGGCTCGGCCGCCTGCTATCTCGACGTCCACCATCCGGAGATCGAGGAGTTCCTGGAAATCCGCAAGGCCTCGGGCGACTTCAACCGCAAGGGGCTCAACCTCAATCACGGCATCAACATCACCGATGCCTTCATGGAGGCGGTGCGGACGGGATCGAAGTTCCCGCTGAAGAGCCCGAAGACCGGCGAGATGGTGCGCGAGATCGACGCGCGCCAGCTCTGGCAGCGCATCCTGGAGACTCGCCTGCACACCGGCGAGCCCTATCTGCTGTTCATCGACAGCGTCAACCGCGCGCTGCCGAAACATCAGCGCGAGCTCGGCCTGAAAGTGTCGAGCTCGAACCTGTGCAGCGAGATCGTGCTGGCGACCGGCAAGGATCATCGCGACGAGGAGCGCACGGCCGTCTGCTGCCTGTCTTCGCTCAACCTGGAGACCTGGGACGAGTGGAACGACGAGCCGGGCTTCGTCGAAGACGTGCTGCGCATGCTTGACAACGTGCTCAGCTTCTTCATCAACGAAGCGCCCGACAGCATGGCGCGCGCCAAGTACTCGGCGTTGCGCGAACGCTCGGTGGGACTGGGGGTGATGGGATTCCACTCGTTCCTGCAGGCGCGTGGCGTGCCGTTCGAGAGCGCGATCGCCAAGTCGTGGAACATGAAGATCTTCCGCAAGATCAAGCGCGACGCCGACGCGGCTTCGGTGACCTTGGGCGAAGAGCGCGGCCCCTGCCTCGACGCCCTCGAGCGCGGCATGACGGTGCGCTTCAGCCACAAGCTGGCGATCGCGCCGACCGCCTCGATCAGCATCATCTGCGGCGGCACCAGCGCCTGCATCGAGCCGATCCCCGCCAACGTGTATAACCATAAGACGCTGTCGGGCGCCTATATCGTGCGCAACCCGCATCTCGAAGCGCTGCTGAAGACCAAGGGCCTCGACACCCAGGAGACCTGGCAGTCGATCATCGAGCATGAGGGATCGGTCCAGCATCTCGATGGGCTGACCGGGGACGAGAAGGCGGTCTACCGCACCGCCTTCGAGATCGACCAGCGCTGGGTCATCGATCTGGCCGCCGACCGCGCGCCCTTCATCTGCCAGAGCCAGTCGCTCAACCTCTACCTGCCGGCCGACATCGACAAGTGGGACCTGCATATGCTGCACTGGGCGGCCTGGAAGCGCGGCATCAAGAGCCTCTATTACTGCCGCTCGAAATCGATCAGCCGGGCCGCCTTCGCCGGCCAGCTCGAAAAGGCGACGCAGCACAGCGCGGCCGCGCAGCGCGCCGACTACGAGCAGTGCCTCGCATGCCAGTGACCGGGCTCGCGGAGCTCGATCCACGCGCGCTGATCGGCACCGGCAAGGTCGGACTGCTGACGGCGACCGGCACCTACGATGTCGAGCGCTACGGCTGGGCCTACGAATATTGGAAGCGCCAGCAGCAGACCCATTGGATGGGCGAGGAAGTGCCCCTCGGCGCCGACATCAAAGACTGGTCGTCGGATCGCGTGACCGGGGCGGAGCGCGCGCTGCTCACCCAGATCTTCCGCTTCTTCACCCAGAGCGATGTCGAGGTCGGCGACAATTATCTCAAGCGCTACATCCCGATCTTCCAGCCGCTCGAAGTGCAGATGATGATGGCCGCCTTCTCCAACATGGAGACGGTGCATATCGACGCCTATGCGCTCCTGCTGAAGACTCTCGGCATGCCCAAGGCCGAGTTCGAGGCCTTTCGCGACTACGCCGCCATGCGCGCCAAGGCCGATTACATGCATGCGTTCGGCGTCAAGACGTGCGCGGACGTCGCGCGGACGCTCGCGATGTTCGGCGCCTTCACCGAGGGCATGGCGCTTTTCGCGAGCTTCGCGATGCTCCTCAATTTTCCGCGCCACAACAAGATGAACGGCATGGGCCAGATCGTGAGCTGGTCGGTGCGCGATGAAAGCCT
>JASHSH010000481.1 GCA_030040955.1 Rhodospirillales bacterium | reverse complement strand
AGCTGATCGGGCTTTCGCGCGACGAACTTGTGGCGGTGCTCGCGGGCCTCGGCGAGCCCCAATTCCGCGCCCGCCAGCTCTGGCACTGGATCTACCATCGCGGCGCGCGCGACTTCGGCCTCATGACCACGCTGGCCAAGCCGCTGCGCGAGAAGCTCGCCGCGCATTGCACGGTCGGCCGGCCGGGCGTCTCCCGCGACCAGCAATCGGCCGACGGCACGCGCAAATGGCTGCTGCGCTTCGCCGACGGCAACGAGGCCGAATGCGTGCACATCCCCGAGGCGGATCGCGGCGCGGTCTGCGTCTCCTCGCAGGTCGGCTGCACGCTCACCTGCAAATTCTGCCACACCGGCACCCAGCGCCTGGTGCGCAACCTCGACGCCGGCGAGATCGTCGCCCAGGTGATGGTGGCGCGCGATTCGCTGGGCGAATGGCCGAGCCCGTCGGACGGCGGGCGGCTGATCTCCAATGTCGTGATGATGGGGATGGGCGAGCCGCTGTTCAATTACGAGAACGTGGCCAAGGCGCTGCGCATCGTGATGGACGGCGACGGGATCGCGATCTCGAAGCGGCGCATCACGCTGTCCACCGCCGGGGTGGTGCCGATGATCCGCCGCGCCGGCGAGGAGCTGGCGGTCAATCTGGCGATCAGCCTGCACGCGGTGGACGACGAGACCCGCGACCGCATCATGCCGATCAACAAGAAATACCCGCTCGCCGAGCTGATGGCGGCGCTGCGCGACTATCCGACCTCGAACGCGCGGCGCATCACCTTCGAATATGTGATGCTGAAGGGGGTGAACGATTCGCCCGCCGCGGCGCGCGCGCTGGTCAAGCTGGTAGCGGGCATTCCGGCCAAGTTCAACCTGATCCCGTTCAACCCGTGGCCGGGCGCCGGATTCGAGACTTCCGAGATGGCAACGATCCAGCGCTTCTCCGACATTCTGTTCGAGGCCGGCTATTCGGCGCCGATCCGGCTCCCGCGCGGGCGCGACATCCTCGCCGCCTGCGGCCAGCTGCGCTCGGAGAGCGAGCGGGTGCGCAAATTGCGCGCCGGCGCGGCGACCGATGCGGCGGAGACGGCGGCGGCCCCGTGACCTGGCAGAACTGGGCGGTCAATCTCGGGCTTCGCATCCAGCTCAAGCGCCTGCTGAAGAACCGGGCCGACCTCGCCGCCATCCGCCGCCGCACCGCGAAGCCCACCTTCCGCATCCGCCCGCCCGCGGGCTGGCGCATCCGGCCCTCGGACGGCGCGTTCGGCCCGGGCGAGTGGATCGAGCCGGCGGGCGCGTTCGATCCGGCGCGCGGCCGCACCCTCCTCTACTGCCACGGCGGCGGCTACATGTTCTGCACGCCGCAGACCTACCGGCCGATCACGGTCGGACTGGCGAAGCGGCTGGGCGCGCGGGTGCTGGCGCCGGACTACCGCCTCGCGCCCGAGCACAAATATCCCGCGCCGCTCGACGACGTGATCGCCGCCTGGCGGGCGCTGCGGGCGCAAGGCACGCCGGCTTCGCGGATCGCGCTCGGCGGGGACTCGGCCGGCGGCGGGCTCGCGCTCGGCGTGCTGCTGCGGCTGCGCGACGCGGGCGAGGAACTGCCGGCGGCGGCCTTCCTGTTCGCGCCGTGGACCGACCTCGCCGCCACGGGCGCCAGCCTGAAGACGAACTCGCGCAGCGATCCCTCGCTGGTGGGCGAATCGGTGGGGCGCGGGATCGGGCTCTATCTCGGCGAGGTGCCGCGCACCGATCCGATCGCCTCGCCGCTCTATGGCGATCCGCGCGGCCTGCCGCCGACCTATATCTCCGCGAGCGACATCGAGGTGCTGTTCGACGATGCCACCCGCATGGCCGAGAAGCTGCGCGCCGCCGGGGTGGAGACCGAGCTGCGCGTGTGGCACGGCGTCGCCCATGTCTGGCAGAACTTGGCGCCGTTCCTGCCCGAGGCCAATGCCGGGCTGGACGAGGCGGCGGCGTTCATCGCGGGGAAGATGGCGTAGGGCGCGGCGGGGGCCGATTCGCCATGCCGCATCGACACAACAATTTCGTTGTGTTATGATCCCGCCCTTCGTGCGGATCGCGGAAGGCGTGCCCCGGGTGCTGCCGCCCGGGATCCATTGGGCGAGCCTGGCCGAGGTAGAGGCGCGCTTTGCGCTCAACGCACGCAGGAGATGGCTGTTCGAAGGGGTCGCAATGGTCGCGACCGCTCTGCGCGCCGCCGGATGCCGCATCATGTACCTGAACGGGAGCTACGTGACCGAGAAGGAACAGCCGGAGGATTTCGACGGCTGCTGGAATGCACGCGGTGTGTCGGCCGCAATGCTCGATCCGGTGCTGCTGGATTTCGCCGACGGCCGGGCCGCGCAGAAGCGGAAATTCCGAGGTGAGATGTTCATCGTCACGCCGCGAGATCGGGCCGGCAGGACGATGCTGAGCTTCTTCCAGATCGACAAACTCACCGGACGGCCGAAAGGAATTGTTGGCATCCGGCTGCTGGCTTCGCGGGGAAGAGTCCCATGATTGCGAATGAACGCCAGTACAAGATCACCAAGAGCCAGGCTCGCAAATTCCGCGCCGCGCTGGCTCGCCTCGACGCGGGAGGCTCCGCCGCCGCGGACATCGATGCGCGGATCGCCCGGGCGCAGCGCGAGTCCTATGTCGAACAGTTGCGCGAGCTGGAACTGGATATCTCCCGCTTCGAGGCGCTGCGCGCCGGCGGCGCGGCAATGGCGGCGATCGTCGATCTGTCGGCCATCGGCGGGGGATTGATCGAGGCACGCATCGCCAACGGAATGTCGCAGCGCGATCTTGCCGCGCGGCTCGGGATGAAGGAGCAGCAGATTCAGCGCTACGAGCGGGAGAGATACCGATCCGCGAGCTTGCGACGTCTGTCCGAGATCGCCGGCGCCCTTTCGGTAACGCTGCGCGGGACGTTCGAACCGGCCAAGTCCATTCCATCTCGCGGACGAGGGCGGACAAGGCGGACGACGGCCACACGAATCGGAGTTGCCGGCCGAACACGCTGACCCCGCCCCATCCTTGCCCGACCGGCCGCGCGCCCTATACTCCGGCGCGAAATCGCCGAGGGAAGGACGCGATGGACAAGGG
>JASHSH010000480.1 GCA_030040955.1 Rhodospirillales bacterium | reverse complement strand
GGGCGCCGACGCGACGGGAGCTGGACGCGCCTCGGCCGGCGTCGCGGAGGTCTCGATGGGCGCGCCGGGGTCGAGGAAGCCGAGGTCCGGCGCGGGCGGGGTCGGCGCCGGGGCCTGGTAGCCTTCGAGCGGCCCCTCGCCGACCGCGAAGTCGATTTCGGGGGGCGGCACCTCGGCCACGGTCGGCGCCGCGTCGGCCGCGCTGCCCTGGCTGGCGAGGTCGGGGGCGAAATGGAGGTCGGGGGCGGCGGCGGCGGCGATCATCGACGCCGGGTCGCCGCCGAGCGAAAGCCGGTCCAGGTCCTCGGCGAAATCGAGCGCGGGCGGCGCACGCGGGGTCAGGGCGCCGAGCTCGCCTCCCACCGTCGGTAGGCTGCCGCCTTCTTCGTCGAGGGCGAAATCGGGCGCGGCGACGGGCGGCGGCGGAGCGCGGCCGGGTTGGCCTCCCACGCCCACCTGATCCGAGAATTCGAACTGCATGGCCGTGCCGGACCCCGCGCCGCGAACGCCCGGATTGTAACCGCTCCGGCCGCCCGCGGGCAACCTCGCGGACGATGCGGTCCTTCAGATGCGGTCGGGCGGACGGTGGGTATGCGCGTGCAAGGGTTTGCCGCGCTCGAAGGCGGCCTGCTGGGCGGGCGTCGCCTCCTTCTGGTACTTGGCCCGCCATTCCTCGTAGGGCATGCCGTAGACGATCGCCCGCGCCTCGAGGTCGGCGAGCGCGACGCCCTTCTCCTTGGCCGCAGCCGCGTACCATTTGGCCAGGCAGTTGCGGCAGAATCCGGCCAGGTTCATCAGATCGATGTTCTGCACGTCGGTGCGCTCGCGCAGATGCGCGACCAGTCCGCGAAAGGCGGCCGCCTCGAGTTCGGTGCGTGTCTTGTCGTCCATCGCTGGGACCTCTGTTCCGCCCCGAATCGCAAGCGGTAGGTGGGGTTGCCGCCCGCCTTCGGGAGGCCCTACTCTACCGCCCCGGAGGCGGTCCATGGAAGGCGAGCGACCGGCGATCAGCCCGAACCCCGACGACGGCCGGCTGTACGAGACGCTGCGCGGTCTCGACCAGGAGGGCAAGCCGGTGGAGGCCGCGGTGATCAACGAGCGGCCGCTGGCGATCTACCTCAACGGCACCGAGATCGTCACCGCGATGACGATCGGGGACTATCCCGAATACCTCGCCGTCGGCTACCTGCTCAACCAGAACATGCTGTCCGAGCGCGACCATATCCGCGCGGTGGAGTTCGATGCCGAAGCCGAGGCGGTGGTCGTGCGCACCGACCGGGTCAGCGACTTCGAGCAGAAGATGCGCAAGCGCATCCGCACCTCGGGCTGCGCGATGGGTACCGTGTTCGGCGACGTGATGGAGAAGTTCGACACCGTCAAGCTGGATCCGGGCGCCGAGCTGCGCACCTCGTGGCTCTACGCGCTCGCCAAGCGCATCAACACGATGCCGAGCCTCTACCTAAAGACCGGCGCGATCCATGGCTGCGTGCTGTGCGAGCGCGACCGGCCGCTGGTCTACATGGAGGATGTCGGCCGGCACAACGCGGTCGACAAGATCGCCGGCTACATGTTCATGAACGGCGTCCCCGCCGTGGGCAAGAGCTTCTACACCACCGGCCGGCTGACCAGCGAGATGGTCATCAAGACCGTGCAGATGGGCATCCCGATTCTGATGTCGCGCTCGGGCTTCACCGCCTGGGGCGTCGATCTGGCGCGCCGCGCGGACCTCACCCTGATCGGGCGCGCCCGCGGGCGGCGCTTCCTCGCGCTGGCCGGCGAGCATCGCATCGTGTTCGATGCCGATCCGTCCGCCGTCGGCGACGAGCCCAAGGGGGTTGGGCGCAAATCGGCCGAGCCCGATGACTGACTTCGGGGGCGGATGATCCCGCGCGCATCGGTCGTCGGCCTGCTGCTGGCCGGCGGCCAGTCGCGGCGCCTGGGCGGCGGCGACAAATGCCTGATCGAGGTAAGCGGACGCAGCCTGCTCGCGCATTGCATCGAGCGGGCGCGCGGGCAGGTCGGCGCGCTGGTGCTGAACGCGAATGGCGATGCGGCCCGTTTCGCCGCGTATGGGCTTCCCGTCGCCGCCGATGTGGTCGGCGGCTACGCGGGACCGCTGGCCGGTATCCTCACCGGGTTGGAATGGGCGCGCGAACGGGCGGCATCGGCCCGCTGGGTTGCGAGCATCGCCGCCGACACCCCGCTGTTCCCGCTCGATCTGGTTGCGCGGCTGGCGGCGGCGGTCGAAATGGAGGGGGCGGAGATCGGTTGCGCGGCCTCGGGCGGGCGAACCCATCCGGTCTTCGGCCTTTGGCCTGTCCGGCTGGCGGCGGAACTGCGCGAGGCGTTGACTGGCGAAGGCATCCGCAAGATCGATGCCTGGACCGCGCGCTACAAGGTGGCGACGGCGGAATGGCCGGCCGGCGATGACGATCCCTTCTTCAACGTCAACACGCCGGAGGAGCTCCAAGAGCTGGCTCGCCGCCTGAATGCGGCACCTCAGCCCAGCACCTCGGCGAAGGGCAGATAGTCGACCCGGTCGCCGGGCTTTACCTCGGCCATGTCCTCCGGCAGCTCGACCAGTCCGGACGACGCGGCCATCGAGGTGAGGATGCCGGAGCCCTCGCGCGGGAAGCGCCGCGCGCGCAGGTTTCCTTCCGCGTCGCGATGCACCGTGGCTCGCACCCATTCGCGGCGACCGACCCGCTTGGCGAACGGGAAGTCGGCGATGACCGGATAGTATTGCGGCGCCACCTGGGCGGCGCCGGCGAGGCGCAAGAGCAACGGCCGGGCGAAGATCAGGAAGCAGAGCATGCTGGCCACCGGATTGCCGGGCAGGCCGAGCAGCGGCGTCTTGCCGATATGTCCGAATACCAGCGGCCGGCCCGGCCGGATCGCGATCTTCCAGAAGCGCAGCTCGCCGAGCGCGCGCACCGCCGGCTTCACATGGTCCTCGTCGCCGGCCGAGGCGCCGCCCGAGGTGAGCAGCAGATCGGCTCCTTCCGCGGCCTCGGCGAGGGAGGCGCGAAGGCGCGCCTCGTTGTCGGGCAGGATGCCGCGGTCGACGACCTCCGCGCCAGCGCCGCGCGCAAGCCCGATCAGCACATAGCGGTTGCTGTCGTAGATCGCGGCAGGTCCAGCCTCGGCGCCGGGTTCGCGCAGCTCGTCGCCGCTCGAGAACAGGACCGCGCGCGGCCGGCGATATACGGAGAGTTTCGCCAGCCCCTGCGACGCGGCGAGGCCGACTTCCTGCGGGCGAAGCCGGGTACCCGCGGCAAGGAAGGTGGTTCCGGCCGACATATCCTCGGCCCTGCGGCGTAGATTCTGGCCGCGCTTGCCCCGCCCCAGGGTTACGCGCCCCTCCGCCTCGCGGCAGATCTCCTGCGGCACCACGAGATCGGGACCGGGCGGCAGCGCGGCCCCGGTGAACACGCGCAGCGCGGTGCCCGGCGCGAACTCGCCGGCGAAGACTTGTCCCGCGGCGATGCGGCCCGCGACCGGCAACACCGTGCCGCCATCGGCCGCCAGATCGTCCGCGCGGACGGCATAGCCGTCGACCGCCGCATTGTCGTGCGGCGGCACGTCGCGCGCGGCGATCAGCGGCTCGGCGAGCACGCGCCCGGCCGCCTCCGGCAGCGGTACGGACTCGCGCCCCTCCACCGGCGCGACCGCGGCGAGCAGCTCGGCCAGCGCCGCTTCCGCGCGCAGCATGTCCTTGCCGGGGGCGAATACCGATTCGTTCATCGCGCCAGACCGAGATGGGCGAGCAGAAACGCGAGGATGGCGCCGGAATCGTTGAGATCGAGGGAGGGAATGCGCAGCCCGGTGAGTTGCGAGTCGGAGGCGATCGCCACGATGTGCTTGTCCTCGGGCCACAGCATCGGCTTGCCGAGCGCGGGCCGGTGGACCTCGAGCTTGGGATGCGGATGCCGTTTGAACCCCTCGACCAGAACCAGATCGACCGGGGAGATGCGGGCGAGCAGTTGCTCGAACGACGGCTCGTCTTCGCCGCGCAGCTCGTGCATCAGCGCCCAGCGTTTCGCCGAGCCGACCAGGACCTCGACCGCGCCCGCCGCGCGGTGGCGATGGGAATCCTTGCCCGGCGTGTCGATGTCGAAGCTGTGATGCGCGTGCTTGATGGTGGAGACCGATAGTCCGCGCCCGACCGCGCCTTGTATAAGCGCCTCGAGCAGGGTGGTCTTGCCCGAACCGCTCCAGCCGGCGAGTCCGAAGACCTTCACCGCCGGCCTACCATTGCAGGGTCTGGTAGGGAATGAAGTCGACCGGCGTGCCGGGCTCGACGCGGCGCACCTCCTCGCGCAGATCGATCAGCCCGTCGCTTTCGACCAGCGAGGAGATGACGCTCGATTCCTGCGACCGGAACAGGCTCGCGCGCGGCGCGCCGTCGGGACCCGCCTCCAACCGCGCGCGCACGAATTCGCGGCGCTGCGTGTTCTTGTCGTAGGCGAAGGCGGCCGGAAGGCGGAAGCGCCAGGCCGACATCGGCTCGCGCGTCGCGCCGGAGAGGCGCAGGATCAGCGGCCGGGCCAGGATCATGAACATGACCTGCGCCGATACCGGATAGCCGGGCAATCCGATGAAGGCCGCGGCGCCGACATTGCCGAGCGCGGTCGGCTTGCCCGGCTTGAGCAGCATGCGCCAGAGATGGATCGCGCCGTCGCGCTCCACCGCCGCGCGCACATGGTCCTCGCCGCCGACCGAGACCCCGCCGGTGGTGAGCAGAAGATCGTTGCCGCGCGCCGCTTCCGAGAGCGCGCGGGCGGTGGTGTCGACATCGTCGGGCAGGTTGCCGAGATCGGAGACCGCGCAGCCCAGGCCGGCCGCGAGGCTGATCAGCGCGTACCGGTTGCTGCCGTAGATGGCGCCCGCCGGCAGCGCCTCGCCGGGCTCGCGCACCTCGTCGCCGGTCGAGAACACGGCGAGCCGGAGCCTGCGGAATACGGAGAGCCGCGGCGCGCCGGCGGCGGCGGCGATGCCGACATCCTGCGGCCGCAGCCGGTGCCCGGCGCGCAGCAGCGTCGCGCCGGCGGCGAAGTCCTGCCCGGCCGCGTGCACGTATTTGCCGCGCGGGATACCCGCCGGGACGCGGACATATTCCGCGCCGTCGCGCTCCTCGACCGCGCAATCCTCCTGCATGATCACGCTGTCGAGCCCGTCGGGGATCGGCGCGCCGGTGAAGATGCGTGCCGCCTCGCCCGGAGCGAAGCGACGGCCGCTGGCATGGCCGGCGGCGATCCGGTCGGCGACCCGCAGGGTCGTGGGCATGCCCGGCGCGAGATCGGCGAAGCGGACGGCGAATCCGTCCATCGCGGCATTGTCGAAGGGCGGCGAAGTCACGCGCGCCACCAGATCGGCGGCGAGCACGCGCCCGGCGGCGGCGGCGAGCGGCACCTCCTCGGTGCCGACCACCGGCTCGATCCGCTCGGCAAGATAGGCGAGCGCCTGGTCGAGCGAGATCAGCTTTTCCGGCGCGGCGAAGCGGTCGTTGGGGCGCATGCTGCGGTCGGCGGTCGCATGGGGCACGCGGAGTCTAGCCGTCCGCCGCGCGTGCGCGCAATCCGCCGGGTCTTGTCAGCCGGCGGCCTTGCCGCTCTAGTGGCGGCCTGCCGCCCGCGACCCGATGATCGCCGACCTCGCCTTCTACGTCGCCGCCGTGCCGGCCGTGATCCTGACCGGCCTGTCCAAGGGCGGCTTCGTCGGCTTGAGCAGCCTGTCGCTGCCGATCCTCGCGCTGGTCATGTCGCCAGTCCGCGCGGCGGCCATCATGCTGCCGATCCTGATCGTGCAGGATGTGGTCAGCGTGTGGGTGTATCGCCGCAACTGGGACGCGCGCAACCTGGCGATCCTGCTGCCGGGCGCGACCGCCGGCATCGCGCTCGGCTACGTCTTCGCCGCGCGGGTATCGGACGCGGCCATCGCGCTGGCGGTCGGCGTGATCTCGGTCACATTCGCCGTCCGACGCCTCATCCTCGAGCGCCGCGCCACCATTCGCCAGAAGCGCGCGGATGTCCCGTCGGGACTGTTCTGGGGTTTCGTCGCCGGTTTCACCAGCCTGATCGCCAACGCGGGCGGACCGCCGTTCCAGGTCTACATCATGCCGCAGCGCCTGCCGCGCGACATCTTCGTCGGCACCGGCGTGATCTTCTTTGCGGTGGTGAACTGGATCAAGGTGCCGCCGTTCATCGCGCTGGGCCAGTTCACCCGGGCGAATCTGCTCACTTCCGCCGCCCTGTTCCCGCTTGCCGTGGTCTCGACCTGGGCCGGGGTGCTGCTGGTGCGCAAGGTTGCGTCCCAGCGCTTCTACACCATCGTCTATCTCCTGCTGGTTGTGGTGGGATTGCGGCTGAGCTGGGACGGGTTGAAGGGCGTATGGTGATGGAATCGATTTCATCGCGCCCGGTGGCCGCCGCGCGGCAAAACTGCGTATCGGCGTGGCGGCAAGCATGCTATAAGGTCGCCCACTCTTGTCCGAGAGGTCCTTGCGGCGATCGCGCGATGCGCGGAAGCGCACACGAAAGGGGCCCGCGTCTTGAGGCAGTCTTGGGGCACCTGGGGCGCGGGTTTGGGGGACATCCTTCGATGAGCAGCTTCCATGACGCCCACATGGTCCTGGGCGAAGCCGACAATTTGATGAGCCGCAACATCTGCGCCGTGCTGTTCGGGCGCGGGCTGCGCGACGTCGCCATATGCCGCGACGCGTCCGCGCTGCATAGCGCGCTCGCCCCGGCGATCGTCGATGTGCTGATGTTCGACGCCTCGCTTCCCGGCGTCGATCTGCGCGAGACCACGCAGAACATCCGCCACAGCCGGATCGGCGCCAATCCGTTCGCCGTCATCATCGCCACCGCCGAGCCGCGCGGGTCCGAGGGAGTCCAGGGCGCGCTCGGCGCCGGCATCGACGATTTCCTGGTTCGTCCGATGCCGGCCGACCTGGTGATGCGCCGGATCAACGCGTTCACGCGCGGCCGCAAGCTGTTCGCGGTGACCGAATCCTATATCGGGCCGGATCGGCGGCGCGAGATGCGCCTGGTCGAGGAGGCCGGCGAGCTGATCGAGGTACCGAACACGCTGCGCAGCAAGGTGGTCGACGGGCTGGGCTCCGACCAGGTCCGCCGGCTCGTCCGCGACGCCAAGGCCGACGTGGAAGAGCGTAAGGTGCGCAGCCGCTACGCCGCGATCGTCCGGCTCACCCGCAATATCCTTGCCTGCTACGACGGCAAGGGCGCCGAGCAGGAGCTGCTGCGCGACCTCGCCCGGCTGATCGAGCGGGCCGATGACCTGGTGCGGAACCACCGCGACACCGAATACGACCATGTGGCCGAGATCGCCGGCAGCATCGCGACGCTGGGACGGCGCATCGCGCTCACCCCGCTCGATCCCGGCAAGATCGAACTCCGGCTGTTGGCGAACCTGGCGGACGCGGTCTACCAGGCACGCACGGCCGCCGACGAGGCGACCCAGGTGGCGCGCGAGATCGCGCAGGCCGTATTCAACTATATCGCCAAGCACGACGCCGCGCGCGGGCGCTGAGCGGCCGCGCCATCGGGCCGAGCGCGGCGGTCAGGACCCGAGCAGTTTCTTCAGCGCGCCGATGCCCCAGCCCTTCGCGGTATCGGTCAGGATCGCCTGCGAGTCGATCTCGCTGCCTTCGATCTGAAGCAGCGCGCGCCCCTGCAAAACCAAGAGAATCTCGCCGTCGCGGTTGGCCGGATCGAAGCGCAGCAGCGCGTCGTCGGCGCCGATCCTGACATGGCTCCAGCCCGCCTCGCCGGCCGGAATGCCGCCGGGCTGGAACATCGCCTGCGCGGTGGCGACGGCCGGATTATCGAGGATCAGCGCCACGCTCAGCGCCGCCTCACCCTTCTGGTAGCCCCGGCTGATGGTGAGGCCGCCGCCCACTTCGTCGAGCGGCTGCGAGCTGGCCGCGCCCGCCTCCCAGCCGGCGGGCGGGGGCGGGAGGACGCGGGTGAACTGCTCGGCGAGCTTGGCGGTCAGCGCGCCGACCGCGGCTTGCGCGGATTCCAGCGTGCGCAGGGAATCGCCCTTGGCGAAGGCGGCGCGGGCGGCATCGAGCTGGCCGCCGATATCGTCGGCGCGCGCCGGCCCGCGCGTCCCCACCGCCAAAATCAACGCCACTGCGACCACGCCCGCCCGACGCATCGCATCCCCCAGCTTTCCGGCGAGCTTAACCGCCCGCCCCCGTGCCCTCAAGCGATGCCGGATGCCGGGCCGCGCGATTGACGCTCGCCGCTCGGCGCACCTAGATTGGCCGCCTTCCGCCACCAGCCGCGATTTCTCCTTGTCCGCCCCGGTCGAAGTCCGCGCCTTCCTGATGTCGCTGTTCCGGGCCGCGCTCGACGCCGCGGATGCGGGCCGGCGCCTGCCCGCCCATCTGCCGCCCAGGCCGCGCGGGCGCACCATCGTGGTCGGCGCGGGCAAGGCCGCCGCCGCGATGGCCGCGGCGGTGGAGAAGAACTGGGACGGTCCGCTCGCCGGCCTGGTGATCTGTCCCTACGGGCACGGGGTTCCGACCACGCGGATCGAAGTGGCGGAGGCCGCGCACCCGGTTCCGGACATAGCCGGACAGCGTGCCGCCGCGCGCCTGCTGACGAGCGTCGAAGGCCTGTCGCAAGACGATCTGGTGCTCGCGCTGATCTCGGGCGGCGGCTCGGCGCTCACCACCCTGCCTGCGGCCGGTCTGTCGCTCGCCGACAAGCGCGAGGTCAACCGCGCGCTGTTGCGCAGCGGCGCGCCGATCGACGAGATCAATTGCGTGCGCAAGCATCTGTCCGCGATCAAGGGCGGAAGGTTGGCCGCCGCCGCCTGGCCGGCGCGCGTGCACGCCCTGATCGTCTCCGACGTGCCCGGCGACGACCCGGCGGTGATCGCCTCGGGACCCACCGTCGGCGACCCGACCACCGCCGGCCAGGCGCGCGAGATCCTTCGCCGTTACGCCATCGAGGTTCCGTTCGCGGTCGAGCGGTTTCTCAAGAGTCCGGAGGCGGAGACGCCCAAACCGGGCGACGTCCGCCTGTCGCGCAGCACCCTCGCCGTGGTGGTGCGCCCGGCCGACGCGCTCGCGGCCGCCGCCGAGGCGGCGCGGGCGGCCGGTGTGAGCCCCGTCCTGTTCGGCGACGAGATCGAAGGCGAGGCGCGCGAGGTCGGCCGGGTATTCGCCGGCATCGCCCGCGCTTCCGCGCGCGAGGGCATGCCAAGCGCCCCGCCTTGCGTTCTGCTGTCGGGCGGCGAGACCACGGTGACGGTGCGCGGCTCGGGCAGCGGCGGACGCAACCGCGAATTCGCGCTCGCGCTGGCGATCGGCCTGGCCGGGCGCCACGGTATCGCCGCGCTCGCCTGCGACACCGACGGCATCGATGGCGCCGCCGATGCGGCCGGGGCCATGGTTTTGCCTGACACGCTGGCGCGCGGCGGCGTACTCGGCCTCGATGCCCGCGCCGCGCTCGCCGACAACGACGCCGGCGGATATTTCGCCGCGCTCGGCGACCAGGTGGTCACCGGGCCGACACGCACCAACGTCAACGATTTCCGGGCCGTCTACGTGCCGGCCGACGGCTGAAATCAGGGGATGAAATACGGCGCGGGCGATGCGATGCTGGCGCCCGGCCCGCAACCCGGAGGGGGAACGCGGGAACGGGCCAAGGGGAGAAGATGAGACGCAACCGCAAGGCCAAGATCCTCGCCACCCTCGGCCCGTCGAGCACGACGCCGGAAGTCATCGAACGCCTGTTCCGCGCTGGCGTCGACGTGTTCCGGCTCAACTTCAGCCACGGCAAGCACGAGGACCACAAGAAGCGCTACGACATCATCCGCGCGATCGAGGCCAAGACCGGCCGCCCCATCGGCGTGCTCGCCGACATGCAAGGGCCGAAATTGCGGGTGGGCACCTTCGCCGCCGGCAAGGTGCATCTCGACACCGGCGCCACGCTGCGGCTCGATCTCGACCCGGCGCCGGGCGACACGCGCCGCGTCAACCTGCCCCATCCCGAGATCTTCGCCGCGATCCGGCCGGGCAGCGAGCTGCTTCTCGACGACGGCAAGGTGCGCATCCAGGTCGAGCGGAACGGGCCCGACTGGGCCGAGACCAAGGTGATCACCGGCGGCGACCTGTCGGACCACAAGGGGCTCAATCTGCCGAACGTGACGCTGCCGATCTCGCCGCTCACCGAGAAGGACCGCGCTGACCTCGCCTACGCGCTCGGCATGGGCGCCGACTGGATCGCGCTTTCCTTCGTGCAGCGCCCGGAGGACGTGCTGGAGGCCAAGAACATCATCGGCAGCCGCGCGCTCGTGATGAGCAAGCTGGAGAAGCCGGCCGCCTTCGAGCATCTCGACCGCATCGTCGAACTGTCGGACGGGGTGATGGTGGCGCGCGGCGATCTCGGTGTCGAATGTCCGCCCGAGACCGTGCCGATCCTGCAAAAGCGGGTGCTGCGCGCCTGCCGCAACGCCGGCACGCCGGTGGTGGTGGCGACGCAGATGCTCGACTCGATGGTGCACGCGCCCACGCCGACCCGCGCCGAGGCCTCCGACGTGGCAACCGCGATCTTCGACGGCGCGGACGCGGTCATGCTCTCGGCCGAGACCGCCTCGGGCGAATATCCGATCGAGGCGGTGACGATCATGGACCGCATCGTCCAGCGGGTGGAGGAGGACGAGCAGTACGGCACCATGCGCGACGCCTCGCGCCCGCCGCCCGAGCACACCACGCGCGACGCGATCTGCTCCGCCGCCCAGCTGGTGGCGCATACGCTCTCGGTCTCGGCCATCGTGACCTTCACCTCGTCCGGCTCGACCACGCTGCGCACCGCGCGCGAGCGGCCCCAGGTTCCGGTGATCTGCCTGACCGCCAGCGAATCCGTGGCGCGGCGGATGGCGCTGGTCTGGGGCGCGCATTCGGTGATCGCGCACGACGTGCGGAGCTTCAACGAGATGGTGGCGATGGCGATCGCGGTGGCGCAGGAACAGGGCTTCGCCAAGCTGCGCGACCGCATCGTGATCACCGCCGGCGTGCCGTTCGGCACCTCGGGGACCACGAACATCCTGCGTATCGCGGTGGTCGAGGACCATTAGGCCCGCGATTTACGCGGGCCGTCACGCATCGAGGATTTTGTCGGGTTTGGCCCCGGGGCATGCCCGGCGGCCTCGCTCAGCCCTGGCGGGCCTTGAACCGCGGATTGCTCTTGTTGATGACGTAGACGCGGCCCTTGCGCCGCACGATGCGGCAGTTCTTGTCGCGCTTCTTGGCCGTTTTCAGCGAGTTGCGGATTTTCATGGTCGGTCCTGCGGTGCGGAGCGCGGGACCATACGCAAGCCGGCGCGCGCTGTCAACGAGGCCTCAGCCGTCCGCCCGCCCGACGCTGGAAGCCACCACCACGCGGTTCCTTCCGCCGCCCTTGGCTTGGTACAGCGCCTGGTCGGCGCGGCGCATGATCTGCTCGATGCTCATGTCGCGCGGTTCGGCGGCGGACACGCCGACGCTGATGGTGATGCGGATCGCCTTGCCGTCGAAGCTCAGCTCCTCCTCGGCGATCTGGCGGCGCAGGCGCTCGGCGGCGGCGCGCGCGCTGGCCAGCTCGGCCTCCGGCATGGCGATGGCGAACTCCTCGCCGCCGATGCGGCCGACGATGTCGACCTCGCGCATGCTGCGGCGGCAGACCCGCGCCAGGCTCTTCAGCGCGGCGTCGCCGGCCGCGTGGCCGTGCGTGTCGTTGATCTCCTTGAAATGATCGACGTCGATGAGCAGCAGCGAGAGGTTGCGCGAATGGCGCTTGGCGCGGCTGAACTCGGCCTCGGCGCCCTCCAGGAAATAGCGCCGGTTGCGCATGCCGGTGAGCGCGTCCGAGGTGGCCAGGCCGAACAGCTGCTCGCGCGCGCGCACCGCCTCGGTCACGTCGCGGACGATCGCGACATAGACCGAGGCGCTGTCGATGGTGGCGCGGCTCAGCGACACCTCCAGCGGAAAGCTGGTGCCGTCGCGGCGGACGCCGCGCACCGTGTGCACGTTGCCGGCGGCCGGCCCCGCGGCGGGCAGCGGATCGGCCAGGTTCTCGAAGACGAGTTGTCCGCCGCGTACCCGGCGCACCTCGTCGGCGGTGAGCTCGGTCACCGGACGGCCCACCACCTCGGCCGACTTCCACCCGAAGATGCGCTCGCAGGCGGAATTGAAAGTCTCGATCTTGCCCACCTCGTCGAGGATCATGATCCCGTCCATCGCGGTCTCGATCACCGTGCGCAAGCGTTCGCCCTGCGAAATCAGCGCCGCGTGCGCGCGCGCGGCCTCCGCCGCCCGCTCCGCCACGCGCCGGTCCACGCCCGCGTTGAGCACGGCCAGACGGGCCTCCAGGCCGCGCATCGTCTCGTTCATGGCGCGCAGCGCCCTTGCCGTCTCGGACGCTTCGCTGGAGCCGAGGGATTCCGCCACCGCCGCGTCCGCGTCGCCCGACGCGAACCGGCCCGCGGCCTCCGCCAGCGCGCCAAGGGGTCGGGTGAGGAAGTAGATCGACGCGCCCGTCAGCACGGCGGCGCCAGCCACCGCGGCGAGCAGCCAGCCGATGCCGGTTCCCGGCATGCCGACGGCGCCGATTTTCGCCAGCACGCCCGCGAGCACGAGGAAGATCGCCGCCAGCGCGATGGCGAGTTGCGCCCTCAGCTCGAGCCGCTGCCACATGACCTTCCCTCTGACGGGCATCGGGACCGCGTGTCGTCCGGCGCCTCCGCGCGCGGAGGCCGGCCGCGATTCCACTTCATCCCCGCCTTGAACCTGTTGCTATATTAATGTAGCAATGAAGAGCATTTGCCAAGCGGAAGCAATGGCTTCGCTGGCCGAGGGGATGGGGACGTTCCGGGTGCGGCAGAACCTTCGTTTGGCTCGCCTTTTGGTGGCGTCGGGGCTGGTGGTTTGCGCCGCGCCGGCGCTCGCCAACGATCTCGACACCGAACTGGCCACGCTGCTCGAGGGCCATCCGCAAATCCGCGCGGCCAAGGAAAATGTCGAGTCGGCGCAGCAGGCGATCGGAGCGGCGCGCGCCGGCTATCTGCCCACGGTCAACGTCAACGCCGACACCGGACCCGAGCATTTCAACAACGCGCAGCTGGTCGATACCTTCGGCGCTCCGCTGACGCGCGAGGGTTATGGCGGCGGCGTCACGGTGACCCAGCACCTGTTCGACGGGCACGCCACCTCCTCCGCCGTGGCTTCCGCGACGGACAGCAAGGAGGTGAGCGAGTCCAACCTGCGCGTGACTCGGCAGAATACGGTGATGGAGGGCATCAACGCGTTCCTCGACGTGCAGCGCCAGGCCAAGTTGGTCAAGCTCGCGCGCTCCGACGAGCAGCGCCTGCAAACCCAGCTCCATCTCGAGGACGAGCGCGTGCAGCGCGGCTCGGGCGTGGCGGTCGACGTGCTCTCGGCCAAGCACCGGCTGCAACTGGCCAAGGAGCGGCGCATCAACTACGAGGGCGGGCTGCAGCAGGCGATGGTGCGCTACCAGCAGGTGTTCGGCCACGCCGCCGACGCGGTCGGCGACACGCCGCCCGAGCCGCCCTTCGACATGATCCCCGCCACGCTCGACGAGGCGGTGGCGGTGGCGCTCAACAACAACCCGAACGTCGAATCGGCCAAGCGCACGGTGACCGCGACCCAGGAGCGCACGCGCGCGGCCCAGGCGGGCTACTATCCGACCCTCGATCTCGTCGGCAAGAGCGACGTGGGCGACAACCGCGACGGCAACGAGGGCATGTCGCGCGATTGGGAGATCCTGTTGCAGCTGAACTGGGATCTGTTCTCCGGCTTCCGCACGCGCGCCGAAGTGGCGCAGGCCTCCTACGACTACGCCGCGAGCAAGGACAACGCCGCCCAGGCCGAGCGCAAGACCGCCGAGGCGGTGCGCATCGCCTGGAGCCAGCTGGAGACCGCGCGCGAGCGCGTCGCCATCCTGGAAAACGCGGTCAATCTCGCCTACGACGTGTGGGAGGACCGCAAGAAGATGCGCGAGTCGGGCAAGGCGACCGTGATCGACGTGCTCGACGCCGAATCCGACATCACCAACGCGCAGATCACCTATCTGAACGCCAACTTCGACCTGAAGATCGCCGCCTATCAGGTGCTGCTCGGACTCGGGCGCCTGGAGCCGGGCGCGCTCGACCGCTCGGCATCCGCGCCGGCCTCGGCGACCTCGCCCTCGGCGAAGTAGCGCGGCGCGGCCGGCGGGGCGGACGCGCGGCGGAGGGTCGATGACCGAGCCAGGAGACGAACCGCGCTACCGCGCCAATCTGCAAGGCGAGGTGGATGGCGCGGCGCTGTATCGCGCGCTCGCCGGGGCGGAAGCGGATCCCCGTCTCAAGGAGGTCTACGGCAAGCTCGCCGCCGTCGAGGAAGCGCACGCCGAGTACTGGACCAGGCAGCTCGCGCGCATCGGCGCGCGCGCCGCGGCGTTGCGCCCCGGCTGGCGGACCCGCGCGCTGTCCTGGCTGGTGCGCCGGTTCGGGCCCGGGTTCGTGTTGCCGACCATCAGCCGGCTCGAGCGCCAGGGCGTGACCGCTTACGATGCGCAGCCGGAGGCGGTGGCCGGGGGCCTGCCGCTCGACGAGCGCTCGCACGCGCGCATCGTCCGGGCGATCGAGGACCAGGTTCCCGGCGGACTGGACGGCGGCGAGCTGGCGCAGCTGGAGGGACGCCACCGCTCGGGCGGCAACGCGTTGCGCGCCGCGGTGCTGGGCGCCAACGACGGGCTGGTCTCGAATCTCAGCCTGGTGACGGGCGTGGCCGGGGCCGCGGCCTCGTCGCATACCATCCTGCTCACCGGCTTCGCCGGCCTGGTCGCCGGCGCCTGCTCGATGGCGATGGGCGAGTGGCTGTCGGTCAATTCGTCGCGCGAGCTCTACCAGAAGCAGATCGACGTGGAGGCCGGGGAGCTGGCGCAATCGCCGCAGGAGGAAATCGACGAGATCACGCTGATCTACGAGGCCAAGGGGCTGACGCGTCCCCAGGCCCAGGCGCTGGCCGCGCAGCTGATGTCCAACCGCACCACCGCGCTCGACACGCTCGCGCGCGAGGAATTGGGCATCGATCCCGAATCGCTCGGCGGATCGGCCTGGGCGGCCGGCGCGTCCTCGTTCCTGCTGTTCTCGGCCGGGGCGATCTTTCCGGTCGCGCCCTATTTCTTTCTCGCCGGCCATTGGGCGTTGCTCGCCAGCCTGGGCGCGAGCGGCGCGGCGCTGATCGCGATCGGCGCCGGCACCGCGTTGTTCACCGGCCGCGGCTTCGCCTTCTCCGCGCTGCGCCAGCTGCTGGTCGGCTATGCCGCCGCCGGCGTGACCTATCTGGTCGGGATGATCGCCGGGGTCGCCCTCTCCGGCTGAGGGCTACGCATGCTCCTCGTCGGCGCAGTCCGCCGGGTCCACCTGGATGGTGGCGTGCGCGACGCCGAACCGCTCGCGCATGCGCCGGGAGATCGCCGGCACCGCCGCGGCCGGCTCGGCGCCGGGCGCGAGGCGCACATGGAAGGTGATCATCGGCTGCTCGGCGCTGAGCGACCAGGCATGGACGTGATGCACGTCGACGACTTCGGGCAGGCAGGCGGTGAGATCGGCCCGCACGGTCTCCAGGTCGAGGCCCGCGGGCGCGCCTTCGAGCAGGATATGGGCGGAGTCGCGCACCAGCCGCGCGGCGCTGCGCAGGATCAGCGCCGCGACCAGCAGCGATAGCAGGGGATCGATCGGCCACCAGCCGGTCCATAGGATCGCCAGCGCGGCGACGATGGCGGCCAGGAAGCCAAGCACGTCGCCCAGCACGTGCAGCCAAGCGCCGCGCATGTTCAGATTGCGCCGGTCGCCTCCTTGCAGCACCTGGAATGCGAGCAGATTGGCCAGCAGGCCCGCCACCGCCACGACCAGCATCGTGCCGCCGAGGACGGGAACGGGCTGGGCCAGGCGGCGGACGGCCTCTACGCCGATGCCGCCCGCGATCGCGAACAGCGTGCCGCCGTTGACGAAGGCCGCCAATACCTCGATGCGCCGATAGCCGTAGGACCGTTCCGCGTCGGCGGGACGGCGGCCGAGGCGCAGCGCGGCCCAGCTCATGCCGAGCGCGGCCACGTCGGAGACCATGTGCCCGGCATCGGCCAGCAGCGCGAGCGATCCCGACGCGATGCCGCCGGCCACCTCGACGATTGTGAATACGGCGAGAATGACGAAGGCCCAGCCGATGCGGCGTTCATCGTCGCCGCCCGCGCCCGTGCCATGCGCGTGCGCGTGGGCATGGGCGTGCGGATGGCGGTGCGCGCGCCCGGCTTCGTCGCCACCATCGCGGACCGAAGTTCTCAAGCCGTTGACCGCTACGTTATAACGTTGTATGAACGTATGTTCATATGTTGGATCGATATGGAGCATGGTCGCCCCATTGTCAATCGCCGCCGACACGGCCGCCCAGCTTGCCCAGCTGTTCCGCCTGCTTGCCGACGGGAGCCGGCTCAAGGTCCTGATCGCCTGCCTGCACGAGGCCAGGAGCGTATCCGACATCGCGGCCGCCGCCGGTCTCTCGCCCTCGCTCACCAGCCATCATTTGCGGCTGCTGCGCGCCTCTCGCCTGGTGCGGGCGCGACGCGAGGGGCGGAAGGTGTTCTACGCGGCCGCCGACGCGCACGTGCGGCGCGTGATCTCGGATTTGATCGCGCACGCGGCGGAAGGCGCGGATGGCGGACCGGCCCGGTCTCAGCGGCCGCGCAGCCGCGCGAGTTCGCGGGCGCGATAGGCGGGATATTCCTCGCGCGGATCGACGAAGACTTCCTCGCAGGTGAAGCCGCCCTCCCACCAAAGCGCGACGGCGCTCTCCTCCTCGGTCAGCTTGCGGCCGAGCTGGGCGCGGGTGAGATAGTTGCCCGGATTCTCCAGCAGGGCCGCCACCTTGGCGGTGAAGCGCAGATGGTCGCCGTCGCGCTCGACCAGCCATCGGTGATGGTAGAAGCCCACCTCGGGCACGCGGCCGAGCAGCACCGCCAGCCGGGCGAAGCGCGACTTCGCATAAATCTCGCGCGGGCGCGAAGGCGTTTCCACATAGCCGGCCTTGGCCACCCGGCACAGT